>QKIB01000112.1 GCA_003249785.1 Acholeplasmatales bacterium | reverse complement strand
ATTCTTGTCTCTAATGAAGTTTTGTCCGAACTTTTTCTTAGCTTGATGGTTCACGCATAACCTCGATTACTTGATTTTGTGAAATGCCAAACATTCGAAGACGATGATATAAGGTTTTACCGTTTGTATATCCGATATGCAGCGTCTTTGCTAATTTTTGTCTGTTTTGTTTGCTGAAAGGAGATCCAGTCAACCCCATACTATATAAAAAAGCGTGGGTGATATCACTTTTTGTATCTGCAGCAATCATTTGAATGTTTTCAAGTGCTTTTTCTATGACCGCTGTGGATGCATGCTCAACACCGACTTTTTTTCCGTTTCTGCTTTTTGCCGCATCCTGATTGATGAACGCATGAAAGACATGCTTGAGTGATTTTCCTAAAAGTCTTCTGATTCTTTCTCCAGCATGATCCGGATCAAGAAAAAGAATGATGTCATGGGTTTCATCGAGTTTTTGGATGACTTCAATTTTATCTGGATCCATCGCACTACCATTGGTCGAGATCATCTCTATATCCGGATAGATCTGTTTCAATCTGGAGACGTCGTTTCTACCTTCAACGACAAATACCTTGGGTCTCATTGTTTACGGTAAAAGAATTTTGGATCTGTCTTTGTTCCACTCAACATCAAACTTTCAATAATTTTTGATTGTTCTTTAAGTGTTGAGATGGTTCCATTTTCCAGCAATATATAGATTTGATCACCATAAGAGACATCATCATCTTTATATGTGCTGTTTTCAACCGTGCGGTATGTTGTGTAATATTTGAGTTCTTCGGGCTTGTAGCTTTGCTCAATTTCTTTGATCTTTTCTTGATTTTCAGGTGTGTCATTGAGATATTTCCAAATGCGACGGTTCAAGAAATCTAAAGATAATTCTCTTAGAATCTCATCGTTCGACTTGGTGAAGCTTGCAATGAGTCCATTGACATAGAAATCATCAATCTCAATATAACTATCCAAATTGGATGGATCATTGATGACGTTTTTCAAAGGTTCGACATTGCCAGCAAATAAAAATCCGGAAATTAACAAATCGCGGACACGCTGATAGATTTTTTCCAAAACTACTTCATAAGCTCTGGAAACCGGATGGTAATAAACCTGCCAGTACATGTGATACCTACTGATCAAATAATTTTCAATGGCATGGATGCCGCTGATCTTAAAAACAACTTGACCGTTTTTAATGTATAAAACTCGGATTAAACGATCCAAGTCTATATGTCCATAAGCTGCTCCTGTAAAATAGGCATCGCGTTCAAGATAATCCAATCTGTCAGCATCCAACTGACTTGAAATCAATTGTTCAATCAAAGGAAATTTTTTTTCTTTGCGCAGCACGGATGAGACATCTTGTGCGAAATTCTGATCTACCGTATCTAGAATAGAACGCAGTTCCTTATTTTCCGCGACGAGTCTTGCTCCGATTTCTTCATGATTGACATGAAAGATATCCTCAAAAGCATGAGAATATGCACCATGGCCGATATCATGGAGTAATGCGGCACTTAAAAAGACAAGTTGTTGTCTTTCATTCAGTGCTTTTTGAATATCAGGAACAGTCAAAAAGCGATTGGCGATTTCATAAACACCTAGGCTATGAGAAAATCTGGAATGTTCCGCACCATGAAAAACCATCTGTACGCCAGAGAGTTGACGGATTCTTCTTAATCTTTGAAACAATGTGGAATTAATCAATTGTTTAATCAGTATATAATCCACATGGATATATCCATATAAAGGGTCTTTATAAACCTGTTGTTTTTCTAGTTTTTCCACAAAGGCTGCCTCCTTTGGCAAAAAAGTGCCAGTCATGGCACTATGCGTTAATGGTATATGACTTAATCAGTTCGACTTCATCGCCGGTATTCAGCATGAATGCACTACCGTCATCGGTATCTAAATGACAGTCAAGTCTGAAGTTTGGATGAACTCTGCACAAAACATTGTCAAGAATGCCTGGCTTAATGCCGCCAACTTTGATGCTGACCATTTGACGATCAGTAACACCAAATGCTTTGCCTTCTTCAACTGAAAAATGGATGTGGCGATCTGCGATAATAACGCCTTCAGATAATTCCACTTTTCCTTTTGGGCCAATCAGTGTTGCTGGTCCTGAACCTTTGACGTCACCTGATGATCTCACTGGTGCGACAAACTTGAAACGCAAGGCATCACTTCTCGAGATTTCAACCTGAGAAGCGGGTCTGACAGGACCCAAGATACGAACACCTGCCAAAAGTTTTCCTTCAGGACTCATGATATCGATCTTTTCATTTGCTGCATATTGTCCGGGTTGACTCAAATCTTTCATGATGGTGAGTTCATATCCTTCACCAAAAAGAGTTTCTAAATGTTCTTTGGTGACATGAACATGACGCCCCGAAATGCCTACTGGTATTTTTTTCATATTAATTCCTCCTACATACGAAATGATTATATCATTTTTTATGTGTGTTTTCAATCAAATTATGATAGAATAAAGCCAAGAAAGAGGTGTTATCATGTCAACGATTTTTTCAAAAATAATTGCAAAAGAAATTCCAGCGCATTTTGTTTATGAGGATGATTTGGTAGTTGCATTCCTGGATATTTCCCAGGCAACCAAAGGTCATACATTGGTAGTTCCTAAAGCGGAGTTCCGCGACATCTTTTCTGTTCCTGAAGATTTAGCAGCTCATGTCATGAAGGTTGCTGTTAAAGTTTCTCATGCTTTACAAAAAGCTTTTGAACCTGCAGGCATCAATATCTTGAGCAACAACGGTGAAAAATCCGGACAAACCGTTTTCCACTTCCATCTGCATGTCATTCCTCGTTACGAAAAAGAAGACGTTAAATTCAGTTTGAAGAACAATATGAGTAATCTGTCTTTAGATGATTATAAAGAAAGAGCACGCTTGATTAAAGCGGCTCTATCGTAAACATTACGCCATTATTGATATTTTCAACTTTCAAAACCAGATTGAAATGTTCACAGGTCTTTTGGACGATGCTCATGCCCAATCCAAATTGTCCTTTTTGTCCCTTTTCATAAGGTTTGAATAATTGATCAATGAATTTCTGACTAATGGGCTCGCCATCGTTATAGAAGGTGAGCTTTTTATTTTTGAGTGTGACGACAATCTTCGTTTTAGCATATCTTAAAGCGTTATCGATGATGTTGTTGAATGCAGTGTAGAAGTTTTCTGAGATACCATAATACGTAGAGTCATCCATATCAAGTTCAAATGAAATATCGGTTCTAAATTTATGATTGTTCGCAATATTATCGATGATATCTTTGATTTTGATACTCTCAAATTCTTCTTGAGTCTTAAGATATTCAAGCTTATTCAGTTCTAGCAATTGCTTGACTTTCTGATTGAGAATATCTGCCTGTTTGGCAATGACATCGGCTTCCTTAGGGTCTGTGATGCCATCACTGATAGCTTCTGCATAAGATTGTATGACAGCAATTGGTGTTTTGAAATCGTGTGATACATTTTGAAGCATTTCTTGTTTGATCTTTTCACTTAATGAGATTTCACGTCGCATACGCTCAATCGTGAGAGCAAGCTCTGTGATTTCATCATTGCCGTCAATAGCAATCGGGATATTGTAATTATTCTTTTTCATCACTTCAATTTCACCTCTCAGACGCTTGACGCGTTCAACGGTGATTCGTGACCAAATTAAGATAATCAGGTTCCCTAAAAGAACGAGGGCAATAAAGCTGAGTTGGATCAACATACCAAATGAATTACCAATCGCAGCCAAATAATCCTCTGATGTGAAAACTATGACGATGATATTTCCTGGTTTACGATCGATAAAATAATAATAGTTTTCTCCATTAACTGTTTCTTCTTTACTATAACCTGGCCATACAGAAAGTGAGTTAACTAGTTGTTGAGGTGTATAATTGCCATCAAGAACTTCCATATTGTCATATGCAGTCACAACACCATTTTGAGCAACCACATATCCGTTATATAAACTAGAGTGTGACGCATAGATGCTACTTCTGACTTCCTCGAAGTAAACTTCAAGTTGTTCGATATTCTGTTGTGTCCGAAAATCCTGGAAAACGCGATTCAGTGCAAAAATAAAAACAAGACTCGTCAACAAAGTCACAACAGTAAAAATCACATTCAGTTGTGTTGTTAACTTGACTTCTTTCATAACAAGCGATAACCAAATCCGTAGATCGTTTCAATTTTTAGTTCGGGCATTTTGTGTCTCAGACGACGCAATAAATCATCAACGACACGATCGCTGCCATAATAGTTGTCGCCCCAAACGTGTTTTAAGATTTCTTCACGTCCATAAGCGGTATTGAGATTCTTTAAGAAAAACAATAAAAGTTCAAATTCTTTGTTCGTTAAATCAATCATCTGGTTCTTAAACTTAATTTCTCTTCTGGTGATATTGATTTCATAATCTGCATAATTGACAATTTCAGAAGCTTGACCTTGAAGGTGTCTCTTGAGAACGGCTTTGACTCTTAAAATCAATTCTCTTGGTGAATAAGGTTTTGCCAAATAATCGTCACTACCCAATTCAAGACCCATGATCTTATCCAAATCCTGATCTCTAGCTGAAGTAAAGATCACAGCTGCTGTACTGTGTTTTTCTTTGAGTGTCTTGATGAGATCGTAACCACTGATTTCTCCTGTGAGCATGATATCAAGGATCCAGAGGTCTACTTGATCATCGATATGCTCCATAGCAGTTTCACCATCATAAAAGACGGTTGTGTCATAACCTTCTCTTAATAGGTATTTTCTAATAATTTCTGATAAGTCTTTTTCATCTTCAACATAATATATTTTCAAATCCTACACCACCTTTATATAAGTAAAATAAGCGTGACCAGCACACTTATTATACCATAGAGAAATATTTTAAAGAGAAAAATGAAGTACCTTAATAATAACAAAACTCTGTGTGATGTCTATGTTTTTTTAATGTGAAATTGTGTTAATTGATGCTTTTTTCCTTCATATAAGGTACTAGCGCCTCTGGAATGGTGATTGAACCGTCTTTATTCTGATAATTTTCGATGACAGCAATCATCGTTCTACCGACAGCCAACCCTGATCCATTCAAGGTATGGACATATTCAGTCTTACTATCTTTGGTTCTCTTAAAACGGATGTTTGCACGTCTTGCTTGAAAGTCTTCAGCATTAGATATTGATCCGATTTCACGGTACGTATTTTGCCCTGGTAACCAGACTTCAATATCATACGTTTTCGCCATACCAAATCCCATATCACCTGTGGATAAAGTAACAACACGATAAGGTAATCCCAATCGTTTTAAAACTTCTTCGGAATTGAGCAACATCATTTCAAGCTCTTGATAGGAATCTTCAGGTTTTGTAAACTTAATGAGTTCAACTTTATTGAACTGATGTTGGCGAAGAATGCCTCTGGTGTCACGACCTGCAGATCCCGCTTCAGATCTGAAAGCAGTCGTATAGGAACAATAACGATAGGGTAGTGCATCACCATCGATGATTTCATCACGATAAAGATTTATTGTAGGTACTTCAGCTGTTGGGTTTAAGTACCAGCTGTTTTCACCTGCAACAACTTTAAAGGCATCATCCTTGAATTTAGGAAACTGTCCCGTAGCAAACATGCTCTTTTCGTTCACGATATATGGTGGGATGATTTCTGTATATCCATGTTCTAGCGCGTGTAGATCCATCATAAATTGAATGAGTGCACGTTCAAGTCTGGCACCTAATCCTTTATCCACGACAAAACGAGCGCCTGTGATTTTCGCAGCTCTTTCAAAATCAAGAATGCCTAATTTTTCACCAAGTTCGACGTGATCTTTGACTTCAAAATCAAACGTTTTGGGTTCTCCAACCTTCTTGACTTCCACATTAAAAGAATCATCTTTACCAATGGGTACACTTTCGTGTGGAATATTGGGGGTAACTGCAAGTATATCAAAGATTTTTTCTTCGATGATCTTCAGACTTTCATCGATTGCTTTGATGTCATCACCAATATGGGCAACTTCCGCTAAAACAGCGGATGCATCCTGTTTATTTCTCTTGAGTTCGCCAATCTTCTTGGATTGTTCGTTTCTAAGTGCTTTTTTCGCATCACCTTCTGAGATTAGTTTTCTTCTTTGTTCCTGAAGATCGATGAGTTCTCTCAAATACGAAAAATCGCCATTTCGATTGGATAATTTTTCAATCACTTCTTCAATATGCTCTGTCACACACTTTAAATCTAACATTGCTCTTTCCTCCTATAAAAATAAAAGTCCATAGATCACTCTAAGGACGAAAATTCGCGGTACCACCTTAGTTCTAGAAATAATTTCTAGCCCTCTAAACTCTTTAACGCAGAGCTACGGATGGGATTAGCATCACTCAAGAGGAGATTCGCTGAGCCTTTGGACTCGCTTGCACCACCCGCGAATTCTCTAGACCAAGAAGATCAGTTACTATGCTCTTTTTCGTGTTATCTATATTATAGTTTTTTTTATTGTGATTGTAAAGCGCTTATGATTATGAAATCTGATATCATTTATTTCATCATTATAAACCAATCATATAGTAAAGTGTATAGATGGCTGTAACGACGAAGACAATTGCGTGTAAATATATTGCACGATTAATACTCCATCTCTTGAAATAGGTGACCGTCGCAATAATAAAAGCAAGCACAGTCAATCCAAGATAAATATAATTACTGTTTTCTGGAAAAGCAAAAGATGATCCAAAAAGTGCTATCTGCCAAAATATAATGATATCGATCGGCATACCCCAAATTAAAAATAGTTCTTCTTTTAAATATACGTGTTTTTCGGCAGTTTTAGGTTGTGAAATCTCAAATAATTCTTCATTAAGACTCTTTTTTGCTTCAATGTTTTCTAAAATGATCTTCTTGATTTCATCGAGTTTGATATCATAACTGTTCATCAACACTTTCTTGTGGTTTTTATTGTTTTTTACATATGTAATGATTAAAACTTGACGATGTTTCTCGCCTTGTAATTCCATAGATAAAATAGATTCATATGAGCAAGTCAATCGTTTAACTCTAACCTTGATTCCCTCTTGATCAATAACAAAGAGAGGTTTTTTTAAAATAATTTGAGTTACTACATAATACGATGAATAAATGAAAACTATTGATCCCAAGACAACAATATCTATCCTGTTATCATCGATTGTCAACCAAACTACAAGTGGTGTAAATGCAAAAACGAGCACCACTTGATCCGATTTCATATCTTTTCATTGCATCATACACTCTTTATTCTTTTTTTATTCATAACTCTGTTATTGATATTCTGGAAAAATCTCTTGTGGTTTATAAAACAGTAAGAACATTCCAGCAAAATTGAATAGAAAGACAAGCAGTCCAAGAACTGTGAAAAAATATAAACTTACCATTGAAACAAGCAGTGGAACGATCAGCAGGATTCTGAGTGCCCAGATTGAAACTTGAACGCCTGCTGATTTAAATAAAGCAAAGATGCCAAACACTAAAACAGATAGCATATAAACAATTGGAATCAAAAATGCCAATCCTGGATACCATAGCACAAATTTCATGATTAACTTGAAGATTGAAAAAGTTGAATTGACGATATCAATCAACGGGTTGCCTACCTGATCGGTTACAGAAAAAACATGGTTGATATAGACTGTGGGTATAATGAAAGAAATCACAATCACAAGTGATACAACCAAAAATATGTTTGCATAGAGGTTGATTCTTCTCATAAATCATCACCTAAACCTTATATGTCAAATTAAAAATTTACTTATTCTTTAAACGCTTTGGACTGACGAATGTTTTCATCAATGATCTTTTTGATTTCTTCTAAAGATAAATCATAAACATCATCGAGCGTTCTTTTGATGACTTTGTCATCATGTTGATACATGAGCACGAGGATTTGTCTGTTTTGTTGCCCATATAAATTCATGGATTCAATTTCCTCATACGTACAATTCACACGTTTGTTTCTGACACGTAATCCGACTTGATCAATGACAATGAGTGGCTTTTTCAAGATGTAGAGCGGGATGACAAAATAAAGTGCATATAATGTTCCTGCAACAGCAATTATCAACATATCGATACGGTCTTTGTAGATTGCAAATAGAATCCCTAAGACCATCAAAATGAAGACGACTCCGATGGTTATTTTGAATCTTTTTGATCCAATTTCATAGACTTTCATGTTTTGATACCTTCATCATGGTTATAGAAAACCACTTACTTACTTTTTTTATTTATTAATTTTTGAAGATTTTCTCTAAGTTCTTCTTTTTCTAATCCGAAATCCAGAATGGCTTCAATATAATCAATCTTGTTACCAACATCGTACCGTTTTCCTTCGATGTCGTATGAATAGACTTTTTCTTCTCCCATCAATCTGAGAATTGCGTCTGTGAGCTGAATTTCATTACCGGCGCCTTTTTCTTGGTTCTTCAAATAGGAGAAAATGGTTGGTGTTAAGACATAGCGACCTCCAATTGCGGATCTCGAAGGTGCTTCTTCAACTTTTGGTTTTTCAACAACACCTTTCAGTTCAACGAGCTTGCCTTTCTTCTCACCTTTGGGGATACAAATGCCATAACGTGAAGTGTCTTTATAATCCACTTCTATTGTGCCTAAGACACTGGATTCAACTTCATTATAGGCATCAATCATTTGTCTGATGGCAGGTTTGCCTTTGCCGACATACATGTCATCGCCCAAAAGCACTGCAAATGGATCGTTACCAACAAATGCTTCAGCTTGAAGCACTGCGTGACCTAGTCCGAGTTGTTCTCTTTGTCTGATGTAGTGAATATTCGCACCTTGTGCGATATTTCTGATAATGCCATATTCTTCATATTTATTTTTGGAAAGGAGAATGGTTTCTAATTCCAGATTATAGTCAAAGTAGTCGATGATTGCATTTTTGTTGCTGCTGACAATCAAAAGAATATCCGTGATGCCGCTATCAATGGCTTCGTTGACGATAAATTCAATGGTTGGATGATCAATGATGGGTAAAAGTTCCTTTGGTAAAGATTTTGTAATCGGTAAAAACCTGGTTCCATAACCTGCTGCAGGAATGACCGCTTTCTTAATCATTTTTTTCCTCCTTTAAATCTCTTTTAGAGATTGCATATGTAATGAACATGCCGAATACAAACATCAGTGCACCAATCAACCAGATGTACCAACTCACGTTGAAAACATTGGATGATGTATTTGCTTGAAGGGTGAACAAAATATTAAATGGTGAAATAAAGACAATACCTAAAACTGCAAAGTAGAAATGTGCTTTAAAGTGAATCAAGAACTGATACATGACTTTACCCATAAAAAGTAATCCAATAATGATACCTAAAGCAAGCAAGAATAACATGGGTAACTGACTAGCTACTGAAGTAAAGTCCAGTTTGAATAAATCCTGAATCAGATTTCCACCTAGATTGATGAGAGTCTGAAAATATCCCAAAGCCATAAGCATGGTTGCTCCGCTTAATCCAGGGATAATGATTGAAATTGCTGTAATAACCCCAATAAAGAAGACAATGATGTAATAGGTCCAACCGCTGGTTGATGCCGATCCTTCCTGAATGAACAAGAATCCGACCATAACGGCCATAGCAATGAACATCGTCAGCAAATGATGCCATTTGATTTTGTCAACCTTGATTTCTTTTCTTAATCCAGGGATTGCTCCTATGATAAACCCAATGAATAACAATGTGAGTGGAATCGGTGCGATATCCAAAAATGCCTTGATGAATAAAAATCCAATGCCCAACCCAATGAAAACACCGACGATATATTGCCACACCTGGGCAACAGACTTAATCGGATGCTTTGTAAAGTTATTCAAGGCAGTGATGAGATCCTGATAGATATTTAAAATAGCAGCAATCATTGACCCGCTGACACCAGGAAGAATACTTCCGATGCCGACCATACTGCCTTTGATAATCTTGAACAAATGTTTCATGCGTACTCCTTATGTTCTATTTATATATAGTATATCGCATTTGAATTAAAAAAATGATTGGTCTGATTTACTCTTTGTTGAATGTGTTTATTTTAACATATTTTTGGCATTTTAGTCATCCTTGTTCTATGCTATAATTAAGGCGGTGATGCATATGCAGGGATTCATAGAAATATTAAAGTATATCGTTTTAGGAATCATTCAAGGGATTACAGAGGTTTTCCCGGTATCAAGTAGTGGTCATTTAACCATCTTTTCAAGATTATTCAATATGGATTTGACCAATTTAACCGTCTTTTTGATGATTACCAATACGGGATCATTCTTTGCTTTGTTCTATTTCTTTAGGAAAGATGTGGTTCAGCTCATTAGAGGCACCTGGCATTACTTGGTGAAAAAGGAAGAAACCAGCAAAGAAGATTTTCAATATGTTGTCAAACTCATCATTGCAGTGATTCCTATCGGACTCTTTGG
>QKIB01000160.1 GCA_003249785.1 Acholeplasmatales bacterium | reverse complement strand
CATGGGTGTTGACTATTATCAAGAAACCCCATTTTATGAATTTTCAAACCAAACCGGAGACTATCAACTTCAATTGAAAATGTATGCTGTCGGCATCACTTCAAGTGATTCACATTATGATGGTTTCATGATCTTTGTGAACAACGTTCACATTGTTGATAATGGCGTTCAAATTATTAACCCATCATTAAAGATTACCATTGGTCTTGATGCAACCACATTAAAAGTGGATCAAAGCTTGACCAACACTGGTAGTATTTTCTATAATCCTCTTCAACCTTTTGCCTATTATAATGTGCCCCTTCTATTTTTATTTGATGCCCCAGACTATCTACAGATTCCAGATACCAACACCTATGCGAATTTGACACGAATTGAAGTTTCTTATTCCGATGGTACAGTTAATGACAGCAATCAACCAATTTACAATGACGTTCCTTTATTTCTAGCAACCACAGCAGTCAATAATGACGTTCCTTTATTTCTAGCAACCACAGCAGTCAATAGTGAAAGTGCACAAAATAAGGATGAAGCATTATCCATTGACCCAACGGATTACGAACTCAGAGCACAATTTTCAAATCCAGTACCTACTGCAACGGATATTACCAATTTCAATTTGATTACAGAACGTGGTGATATGAGTGCTTACAACTGGACCATTTGGCGGACAATGATTATTTACGTATTGATTGTAGCAGCTGTAACATATCTCCTCTTCTTCCATAAAGGCGTAATGGATAAGCGAAAAACAAAACTTTATGGAATTCGAAAAGATGGCACACCAAACAAGGCATCAGAAGCCATCTTCAAAGACATTGATGAAGCTGAAAAGGACGGGAAATAATTTCCCTCCTTTTTTTCTTTTTAGATTGCATTTTATGATTTTCTTATGCTATACTTATAAATGCGCTTAGGGATATGGTGTCAACGGTAGCACAGCGGTCTCCAAAACCGTTAGTTCGGGTTCGAATCCTGATATCCCTGCCATAAAAAACAAAGGACGAAATCGTCCTTTTTTGTTTAAGATACTTTCATTAACTTGATTTCAATGTTTGTTCCTTTGGATAATCCGGAATCAAGATGCACATGACCATCATACTTCATCGCAATATGTTTCACAATGGCAAGTCCTAATCCAGTCCCACCATCGAGTCTACCTTTATCAACACGATAGAATCGTTCAAAGACACGTTGTTGATGCTCAGTACTGATGCCAATGCCTTGATCCTTGATATCAAAGATCACTTCATTTTCATTTTCAGTAAGGCTAATGGAAATGGTTTTTTTGTTTTCACTATATTTGATTGCATTTTCAATCAAATTCTTGAAAAGCTTTTGCATGTCGAGTTGATCACAATTCATAATGATTTCACTGGATGTCAAATCGATTCTCATTTCCTTATTCTTGATTTGTGTTTGGAGTTGTTGAAGCACGCCCTTCAAGACACTTTCAAGATTAACCCTGGTATACATTTTTTCTTTAAGATTTTCTAATCTAGAAAGCATCAGCATGTCTTCAACGAGTGCTGTCATGGTCTCAGTCTGCTTGACAATGTTCTGTGCTGTTTCACCAATTTCTGATTTCTCGATGAGCCCATGCTCAATCAATTCAGCATATCCTCTAATGGCTGTGAGTGGTGACTTCAACTCATGAGATGCATGAGAAAAGAAATCTCTTTTCATCTGTTCAAGTGAACGTTCCTGACTGACATCTTTGAACATTGCGAGGACAGTTGCTTCTCTTTCTCTTAAGCTTTCAGCTGAGATGAAAAAGACTTTACATTCAATAGTTCTCGATCCAATCTTGATATCAAAGCTGGATGATTGCTTTTGTTCATTTGCCTTTGTAATGGCCTGTTTAAGCGATAGATCACGAATACTTTGATAACTTGGATGTCTTAATGATGCCTCTGAAATACCAAAGATTTCCTTTGCATCTTCATTCAAATAAACCAGGCTTTCACTGTTATCAAAAAGCATGACACCTTGATGCATTTCATTTAAAATCTGATCAAGTTGGATCTGATAGGATTCGATGGTTCTTAAGTATTTTGCGGTATCTAAATTAATCCCGTTCATCTCATGAATGATCTCATTGATCTCTGGATAAGGACTATTCAAACTCATGACTTCATACTTACCGTGACTTAAAGCGAGCATCCCTTTCTTGACATTTTGCCAAGGGGCTAACAAGTTCTTATTGACTTGGGTCAATCCAACATAATAGAGTCCCAGAAAACCGATGGAACTCAAGATGAACACAACAACCGTTCTATTATAAGCAACCGTCTGATCCGCTAAAGCAACAGCAACTCTTAAGTAGTTTCCATCATCCATTTGTCTGGCAATATAGATCATATCGACATCAAGAGTGACCGAGTGTCTGATATGAACACTCCCTAAATCCAGAATTTCAGGTCTTAAACTCTTATCCGTTCCAATCGTGTCATCATGCGTATCGGCAAGCACCAAGGCATTGGAATCTAGAATGGTAATTCTTCTGCCATTGTCATTACCATAGGCAGCGACAAACTCTGTTGGAGTGCCTGTATATTCTTCATATGCAATTGAAACTTCATCAATTAAATAACCCATAAACTGGGTTTGATTGTTTTTTTCAAAAAAATAAAGCGCCAAAAACGCCACAATAAAAAACAAGATAAAGGCGGAAAGTAAAAGGATAACGTTATTGACGATTAGTTTTTTTCTCATTCGATGTGATAACCTACACCACGTACTGTTTTGATCTCAACGTTTGCGTGATGTTCTCTCAATTTCGTACGTAACGATTTGATATGCATATCCAATGTTCTGGTTTCACCAATAAAATCTGTTTCCCAGACCTGTTTGAAAATCATTTCTTTCGAAACGATATTTCCATGATGTTTAAGCAGTAATTTCAAGATATCATATTCTTTGTTCGTCAAATAAATATCTTGTTCGCCAATGGTGCATAAATGCTTCTTATCATCAATTGAGACATTGCCGCGACCAAAGATCTTATCATCAAAATGTTTTCTCAGTTTCGCTTGAATACGTGAGGTTAATTCTAAGACGCCAAAAGGTTTTGTCATGTAATCATCTGCACCCATATCCAATGCGACAACCTTATCCATTTCGCTCTGTAGGGCCGATATCATCATAATCGGAATTTCTTGATCACGTTTTCTGACTTCTTGTAATATATCCAAACCTGATACATCAGGGAGCATAACATCCAATAGAATCATATCGGGTTTTTCTTGATGATATGCAGCAAAAAAGTCTGATCCATTTTTGAATCCTTTGCCGATTAAACCACCATGATTGATCGTTTTTTCAATGATATATCCAATTGCCTGATCATCTTCCACATAATAAATAAGCGCCATTGTTCACCTCTAAAATAATAGTGTGTTTTTGTGAGTTCCCGAAACCATGAAAATAATCCATTGTGCAATATTGACTGCATGATCGCCAACACGTTCAAAGTATTTGCCGACCATGAGAACATAGATGGCTTCATTGGGATCCATATTTTCTTTCTTTAATTCCGATGTCATTTTCTTGATGAGTTGTTGAAACAAGTCATCAACCAAATCATCTTCTTCAATCACTTTACGTGCAACAACATCATCAACCTTAACAAGTGCTTGAATGCTATCTAGAACCATCTCTGTAACGATTTCAGCCATCTTGGAAGTCAGAGGTAATGTTCTTCTGTTAGTGTTTTCTTCCAAGTGTAAAGTCATTTCAGCAATGTCTGATGCATGATCTCCGATTCTTTCAAGATCGGTAATCAGTTTCAGAATTCCGGTAACGAGTCTGAGATCACTTGCTACAGGTTGTTCTTTCCAGATGATTTTTAATGCCTGTTTAGCAATTTCTTCTTCATATTGATCCACTTCATCATCTTTACGCATCACTTCTTTTGCAAGGTTGTGGTCACTGTTTTTGAATGCAGTTAGTGCTTCACGCAAATTTGATAAGGCGAGATCCGCCATATTTGCTACTTCTTTTTTGAGTGCTTCAATTGATTGAAGCAATGATTGTCTTAAAGTCATCTTGTTACCTCCATTATAACATCTTAACCGAATCTACCGGTAATATACTCTTCGGTTTTTTTATGATCTGGTGTTGAGAAGATATGAGATGTATCACCATACTCAATGACTTCTCCTAATAGGAAGAATGCGGTCTTGTCAGAAATTCTAGCAGCTTGCTGCATGTTATGTGTGACAATGACGATGGTATAATTCTGTTTTAATTCTACCACCAAATCTTCGATTTTTGCAGTAGCAACAGGATCCAATGCCGAAGTTGGTTCATCCATGAGGATTACCTCAGGTTTCATTGCAATCGCACGTGCGATACATAGACGTTGTTGTTGTCCACCAGAAAGGGATAAAGCAGATTCTTTCAGTCTGTCTTTGACTTCATCCCAAAGGGCAGCTTGTTTCAAGGATGTTTCTACAATCTCATTTAAAACATGCTTGTCTTTGACGCCTTGACATCTTGGTCCATAAGTAATGTTATCAAAAATGCTCATGGGAAAAGGATTAGGCTTTTGAAAAACCATCCCAACACGTGTTCGAAGATTAATGATATCTACACCATTTTCATAAATGTTCTGATCGTGAAATGTGACTTCACCATCTATTTTACAGTTTTCAATCAAATCATTCATTCGATTGAGCGTTCGAAGAAACGTTGATTTACCGCATCCTGAAGGTCCGATCAATGCTGTGACCTCCTTTTCATAAATGGGTAAATTTATGTTTTTTAATGCCTGTGTTGTTCCATAGAACAGATCTAATTGATTGATATCAAATACAATGTTATTTTCAATTGTCATCATGCGTGTACACCAAACCTTTTCATCATTCTTACTGAAAGTAATTTTATAATCATATTGAGTGACAAGACAATCACAAGAATAATAATTGCAATCGTTGTCGATAATTCGATATTTGCAGGTTCATCGGTCATCATCGACCAAATATGAACTGCGAGTGTTGCTGATTTTCCAGTCAAGGATGCTGTATCCTTGATAGTTGTTCCTATAGCGAAGACCAGAGCAGCACTTTCCCCTATGATCCGTCCTATTGCAAGCAGTGTCGCTGTAAGGATCCCGGAAAACGCGTTGGGTAATACTACCTTGAAGGTTGTCTGGGATTTGCTTGCCCCTAGTGCTAATGAAGCATAACGATAATCATCAGGAACAACCTTTAAGCTTTCTTCTGTCGTTCGTATGATGACGGGTAATAGAATAACTGCCATCGTCATGGATCCTGAGATCAAGTTGCCTCCTGTTGCATTGGTTAGCTGGACTGTAAGTGGAACGAAGATAGCGAGTCCCATGAGTCCATAAATAATAGAGGGAACACCCGTTAGGGTTTCAATCAACGATCTAATCAGTCGCGTTAATCTATTATGTGGAGCATATTCATTCAAGTAGATTGCTGAACCAATCCCAATTGGCAATGCAATCATCAATGTTAAGATGATGACATAGAATGTTGACTCAATCGATCCTCTAATCCCACCACCAGAGGTAGCAAACTCAAGCTCTCGGAAACTATCTTGCGCATCAAGTTTCGTCATCATATCTTGAGCACCATAAGTCGATAATGCGGATGGTGCATTATCAAAGGCGATGCGAACGATTGTATAATCAAGTCCCAATTTCAAGGGTTCATTCGATAACCCTTTATCGTGAAGATTCTCGAATGGCGAATTGGGATCCACATAGACAACCAAGATCACATTCTTACCTTGAATGTCCGTTCCATCCTTCAAAGCTAACCCCCACTTCGTTGAATAGTACTCATCAGCAGCAAACGTATGGGTAGTCGTATAATCACCAGGACCCGTTCCTGGCGTCAAATCTGCGATAAAACTAACTGAAGTATAATTATGCGTAATTAAATCCCAATTGAGTAGTTTCACGCCATTTGCGAAGATATAACCAATAATCAACAGCAAGACGAACAAACTCAAGAACGATGCACCATACGTTGCGCCTTGTAAGACACCGTCTTTGACTTTTCGTTTATTTGACATCGACATTTCCTACCTTTCTCTTGACAAAATTCAAGATGAGATTGGTCAGGATAATAACCGCCATCAAAACAATACCTACTGAAAAGCGAATATTATAATCCAAGTCCGTTGTTTCTTTCAAACCTTCAAGCATAATCGTCGTCAAAGTACTAGTTGTATCTAGAATATCAAAGGATAATCCAGATCTTCTACCACCAGCAACTAGAGAGACAGCGGTTGCTTCACCAAGCACACGTCCAATCCCTAAGATGGCTGCAGTGAAAATTCCAGATTTAGCTGCAGCTAAAACAACCTTGAAATGCGTCTGGGTTTTACTCGCACCAAGTGCAAGGGATGCATGTTCAAGTGATTTGTCAACAGAACGAATGGCAACTTCTGAAATGGATGCGATGGTTGGAATCGTCATGATTGCCAAAACCAAAACCGTTGCTAATACTGAGTTACCACCTTTAGACTGATAGCCAATCGCTGCACTGAAATTATAAACTAATTTCAAAATGACACCAGCTCCGAATAACCCATAAATAATGGAAGGGATGGATGCAAGCAATTCAATCACTGTTCTTAAGGATGCTGCAACTTTCTTAGGTGCAATCTTAGCGATAAATAAAGCAGTCAATACACCAATTGGAAAACTAATCAACAAGGATAAGAAAGCGACATAAAGGGTGCTAATAATAATGAATCCTACACTGTATAAATTCGAATTAAATGCTTCACCTGTCAGCCATGTGTTTCCTGTTAAAAACTTAAAAATATTGACTGCACCAAGTCCTCCATTATTGCTAAAAAAGGGATTGATTCCCTTAAATAAGATAACACCAGCGATGATAAAGACGAATGAAGATGATAAAATTGCAAAAGCGAAAAGAATCGCTTTTACAATTTCGTCAATCACTGCGCTTTTTTGAAAATGATGATGCTTCTGTTTTTTTAATTCAATCATAGATGCTTATCTCCATAACTCAAGAAAAGACCCGGAGGTCTTTTTCAAAATGTTTAAAAATGTTTGGGTTAATCAGTAATCAGATCAGACCAGTTTAAATAAGTACCTTCATAAATCTTTTTAAGATCGTCTGCTGTGAAATTGCTGATTGGATTGTCTAAGTTAACAACAACAACGATTGCATCCCAACCGAGTTGACCATAAGCTGATGGATCAACACCAACGAGTTCTGTAGAATAGAATGCTCTTGATGCAAATGCAACATCTTTACCAACGGATGTATCTTTGATCGCTGGATCCTGAGTTCTCTTATATGCATCGCCTGAACCCGTATGATCATGTTCTGCAACGAAGTTACCTGCTTTAGCACTGAATGCTTGTGTCAAAGCTTCAGCAACTTTTTCCATGGAGTCAGAACCACCGAATCTTAAGGTAACGCTTGAGTTATCTTGCATAGTCACTGGGTAATTTGCTTTGATAGAATCCCAGGTTACTGTAGCATCAAGTGCAACTGCACCTGCATTGTTGATGATATCCGCTGCATCAGTCGTATCTAGGAATGCGACAAATGCATCGACTAAGTCCTCAACAGTTTGGCTTGAATAATCTCCTGGATCTCTTGTCATCCAATTGAATGGTCTTTTAAGCCCGTATGTATTATTGATAACGTTAGCAACTGTAGGTGCAACACCTTCAAAATTAACTGCTTTCACTGTATTGACATCACTTGCAAGAGAAATATAACCAATCCCATACACGTCAGTTGCCATGGCTGTCAAAATACCTGTGTTATCCTTAATGACAAAACCTTCAACCAAAACGGAATCACTGGTTTCTGCTTCTGAAAAACCGATGTTTCCCATAAAGCCTGCTCTTGTGCCTGATGTAGTATCTCTGGTGTAGACGGTAATATTACTACTTGTAT
>QKIB01000156.1 GCA_003249785.1 Acholeplasmatales bacterium | reverse complement strand
GGTGTTTCACTCAGTGATGTCAATGAATTCATCAAGATGCCGGGAGGCGCACCGGCAAACGTGGTAGCAACAGTTGCAAAACTTGGTGGAAAAGCAAGATTCATCGGACAAGTCGGTGACGATGCCTTCGGTGATTATTTGATTTATACGTTAAAAACGTATCATGTAGACACAACATATATCGAACAAACTTCAAAAGCAAAAACAGCTTTAGCTTTTGTGTCGCTCACATATGATGGCGAACGTGATTTTGTATTTTACCGTAATCCCAGCGCTGATCAACTCTTTAACACACATCAAGTTAAAAGCGAATCTTTGAGCCAAACGATTTTTCATTTCTGTTCAGTGAGTTTAGGTGAATACCCCATCAAGGATGCACATTTGAAAGCCTTGAAAATGGTGAAAGAAAATCATGGATTCATCAGTTTTGATCCAAATATTCGTCTTGCATTATGGGAAGACCATGAAGCATATCGAACGGTCATCAAATCTTTTATCCCTTATGCGAATTTGCTAAAGATTTCTTCTGATGAACTGTTTTTCATTACTGGTATCAAAGATGAAAAAAAAGCGATTGAATCTTGTTTTATGGGAGATGTCAACTACATTATTTTGACTCGAGGGAAAGATGGAGTAGATTTTTATACAAAGAAGAAATCTTATCATGTCCCTGGATTTCATGTGACTTCCAGAGACACAACTGGTGCTGGTGATGCATTCATTGGAGCGTTTTTGTATAAACTCTCAAAAGAAGAATTAAAGGATGATATTTTTGATGAACAGATTGTTGAGTATTTAAGATTTAGCAATGCGGTAGCCGCATTGACGACCACACGTTCCGGAGCAATGCATGCGATCCCTGATGAAGACGAAGTACTCCTTTTTTTGGAAAGACAAAATATTTGATAAAGGGATGATTTTGATCGTCTCTTTTTTTGTTTGGATAAATCATGATATAATCGAATTATGCATAATGACAAACAAAAAGGAGCACATAATAACGTGAAAAATATCTTATTAAGCAGAGGCATTCTTCAAGACCCTGACTTATTGCAATATTTCAAACCGCTCATAAAATCAACCGATCAAGTTACAATCGTTGCATTCTCTCATTTCCCCAAATATACACCAGATGAACAAGCATACAACGCTTATTATGAAAAAGGGGGAGAATACTACGAAAAGATGATCAGTAGTTTTGAACCATATGGCATTAAGCCATCACAGATCTCATGGGTTCACTATTTCAAAGACACCAAAGCTTCAGCAAAAAAGAAAATTCATGAAGCTGATATCATCTATTTTCCAGGTGGTGCACCCGATTTGTTCATGAAAAGAATCGAAGCTTTTGAGATTAAGGAAGATTTGGAAAGCCATCAAGGTTTGTTTATTGGATCTTCAGCTGGAGCGATGATTCAGTTTAAGGATTACCATATTTCGCCTGATGTTGATTACCCTTATTTTACTTACGAACATGGTCTTAATCTTTTGGATGATTTTTCAGTTGAAGTGCATTACAGAAGAAGAAAAAAGCAGAAAGCAGCGCTTAGAAAAGTACATCGTGCCTATAGACATCCGATCTATGCGATTCCCGATGATGGAGCGATCATTGTCGATGGAAAGAACATCATGACATTGAAATCAGCAGTTCAACTTTATGATAAGAAAGGAATTATCCGCAAATGAAAAAGTTCATGATTTTTTATGCTGTATTCAGCGTGATATTGCTTGCTTTCATCTTTTTGATAACAATCATTCAAGAAAGCAATAAGCGTTCACTAGACCTTTTTTATATGTTGGCAGATGATGCCAAAACGTCCAATGACATGGATGAATTTGTCAGATACCAATCAGTTGCTTATCAGAAACTTGACCAGATTGAAACCACAGACTACACATTTCATATTTATCAAGTGATTGCGCAGACCAATGATACCTA
>QKIB01000081.1 GCA_003249785.1 Acholeplasmatales bacterium | reverse complement strand
GCGTTTTCTTTTTATAATAGTGTTAAGGGTTTCATTCATATCAGTCAGGAAGTGGTAGTTTGCCAGATCATTTTATTCTAGCAATCTTAATCTTTATCTTAACGTATTTGGCAATCGTATCCGAGAAAATTCATCGAATGGTCGTTGCTGTTTTTGGCGCCGGTTTGATGATTTTGTTTCATGTCCTTTCTCAAGAAGAAGCTGTTGCTAAAATCGACTTCAACACTTTAGGGTTGTTGATTGGGATGATGATCATTGTGAACATCACCAAGCGAACAGGATTATTTCAGTATCTAGCCATTAAGGCTGCCAAGCTCGCCAAAGGTGAACCTGTGAAGATCATGATCTATTTAGGTGTCCTCACAGCAGTTGCTTCTGGACTACTTGATAACGTCACAACCATCTTGTTAGTCGTCCCAGTGACACTCGTTTTATCTGATACCCTAAAGATTAATCCAATACCCTTTGTCTTAACTGAAATACTGAGTTCCAATATTGGTGGAGCTGCCACCCTCATCGGTGACCCACCCAATATCATGATTGGATCAGCAACAGGATTAACATTCATGGATTTCATCACCAACTTGTTTCCACTGATGGTTGTTGTTTTAATCGTTACAATCTTTATTTTAAGATTTTTATTTAGAAAATCACTGCACGTCACAGAAGAAGCGAAAGCTGAAATTCTTTCATTTGATGAAAGAAAAGCGATTACGGATAAAAAACTCTTAATCAAGAGCTTAATCGTTTTATTCTTGACGATTGTCAGCTTTATCTTATATGATTATACCGGCATTGATTCAGCAACGATTGCCATCTTTGCTGCATCTGTCTTATTACTCATTACCAATATCGAACCTGAAGAAATCATGGCAAACGTTGAATGGACCACGATCTTTTTCTTCGGAGGACTCTTTATCTTGGTTGGTTCATTAGAAGCCATCGGTGTTTTTGAACTCCTAGGAAATGAAGTCTTGAAAGTAACGGGTGGAAATCTCACCCTCATGACGACCATGGTCCTCTGGATGTCCACATTCTTATCCTCATTTTTAGATAACATTCCATATGTAGCAACCATGATTCCTTTGGTCAATCATATCTCAGCAGGTGATGTGGCAGCATTTGAACCTGTCTGGTGGGCGTTATCGATTGGTGCATGTCTTGGCGGCAATGGCACCATCATTGGCGCATCCGCCAATGTGGTCGCTCGTGGTGTTCTTGACAAACATGGTTACAAATTCACTTTTTTAGGTTACATGAAAGTTGCATTTCCAATGATGATTTTATCAATCGTCATTTCCACGGTCTATTTACTGATTTTTTACTTATAAAAAACGGGAGGAAAACCAATGAACAAATACGTTGTCTCTGAAACAAACCAACATGTGATGAAACTCATCCAAATGGGTGCGCATGTCACAGTCGTTGCGTCTCAAATGGTTTATGTGTCTTTTGATATCTCTGAAGACATCAAAGTCTCTTATGTCTATAACATCAATAAGAACAATGAATATTTCTTAGAAAGAATCAGACCTTATCCACTACCCGTACGTGTTTTTGAATCTGCAGATGATATCTGTTCAATCATTAAGATCGATATTGAACAGTTTAAGAATGCTGCAAAAAGTCATAACATCCATGAGTTCATCAAGAAGAATCAAGATTTTCACAATATCATTTTAATGTTTGAAGATTTGTTTTTATATTATAATACAAGTAAAGAAACATTTGATCAACTCTCTCTAGATATCAACGATATCTATGAGACCATCATCAAAGCCAAAGAAACCAGCAAACGTGTTTACTTTGGTAAAGAACCAGATAACTTGAAGAAATAAGTCAATTCTTTATCCTTGATGATGGAATATATTATTCACATAAAAGGATAGAACAATGAAACTAAAAACTTTATATACGAAATTTACAGCTTTATTCACACAATACAAA
>QKIB01000131.1 GCA_003249785.1 Acholeplasmatales bacterium | reverse complement strand
CAACGTATCATTCAAATATCTGTTTATATGCTTATGGATGCAGTTGCCATTAGTTTATCTTATTTAATGGCTGCTTTCATGTTCCGTGTTATCCAGATGGATGTATCTTTTGACTTATTGGTTGTTTGGTTACCTATTGTCCTTGTATTCAAACTCATCTTTTTCCATTTTACAGGTATGTACCGAATGTTGATTAACCATGTAGGATTCGAAGATGTGATCAAGATTGTCATCGTTTCGATTATTTCGAATATCATGATTGTAATCTTTATCGCCTTGTCGGGAATTCTATTCATGTACAAATCAGCATTTTTGTTTATCACACCTGTTGAAATTGGCTTGCTAGCATTACCAAGACTTGCTAATCGTATCATCACATTCATTAAAACTAATATTGACTGGAACAAAGCATTAGGCAGAAGAACTATGATTGTAGGAGCAGGCTCTGCTGGTGAGATTGTCGTCAAAGAAATTTATCGAAATAAAGACTTAAATAATATTCCTGTTGCCTTTCTAGATGATGACGAGCACAAGATTGGTAAAAGACTATCCGGCATTCGAATCCTTGGACCGATCTCTGAAATCAGTACGATGATTGATGAATTGAAGATTGAAGATGTGATTATTGCCATTTCAGAATTACCACTCACAAGACTCAGAGAAATCTTTCAAAAAGTCAATGAGAAAAACGTTCGAATCAAACGTTTGATCAGTATGAGTGATGTTACAGATGGACAAAAAACAAAAATTATTGATGTTAAGATTGAAGATTTGCTCAATCGAGATGAGATTACACTTGAAGATGAATCAATAAAGGATTTCATCAAAGATGAAATTGTACTTGTCACAGGTGGCGGTGGATCCATTGGTAGCGAGTTGTGTAGACAAATTTCAGAACTAAAACCCAAGCAATTGATTATTTTTGATATTTATGAAAACAATGCTTATGACATTCAAATGGAATTACTTCGTAAGTTCAGTAAACGAAATGATGCTTTGGACCTTGTCGTTAGAATCGGAAGCGTCTATAACAAACAAAGACTAGAAAGTATTTTTAAAGAATTTCATCCAACAATTGTCTTCCATGCAGCTGCATATAAGCATGTTCCGCTGATGGAAGATAGTGCCGTAGAGGCTGTTAGAACCAATGTTATTGGCACTTATAATGCAGCTGCATTATCTAAGACATATGGCGTTAAGAAATTCGTGCTCGTGAGTAGTGACAAAGCTGTTCGTCCAACTAATATTATGGGTGCAACCAAGCGTTATGCAGAACTCATTATTCAGCAACAACAGAATCATCAAAGTGAGACAAAATTCGCTGCAGTTCGTTTTGGCAATGTCTTAGGTTCAAATGGCAGTGTGATTCCATTGTTTAAAAAACAAATCGAGGACGGCGGACCCATCACGGTTACACATAAAGATATTACCCGTTATTTCATGACAATTCCTGAAGCAGTCGGTTTAATCCTTCAATGTGGTGTCTATGCAGAAGGCGGAGAAGTCTTTATTCTGGACATGGGTGAACCTGTGAAGATCTATGAATTAGCTGAAAAGATGATCAGTCTCGCTGGTCTTCGTCCTCATGAAGATATTCGAATTGAAGTTGTTGGACTACGTCCAGGCGAAAAGCTATATGAAGAACTTTTGGTCAATCATGAAGATAAAGATCAACTCAGAACTCAAAATGAGAAGATTTATGTTGAAAAACAAAGAGATGTCAATGATTACGAGCTCAAGCTTGAAGAGATGTCAGTTGCAGTCGAGGGTTCTGATAACGAACAGATCAAATACAGTGTTGGCACCATCATTGAAACGTATTGTAGAGAAACAAAATAACATCAACAATTATCGAACAGCAACTTGTCCAATGGATAAGTTGCTTTTTTGGTTCTATCAATCTTTTCATGCTTTGCATGTGTTCATTTGAAATAGAATTCAAATTCTTACAATTGTAAACACGAAATCCTTTAATAACTTGTTAAACAATGATATAATCTTAATATATTCAAACTTTTCATAGATGAGGAGAATACATATGTGTGGAATCGTTGGTTTTATTGGCAATAATGATGCTAAACAAATCATTCTCAATGGCTTGACTCGATTAGAATATCGTGGTTATGACTCAGCAGGTCTTAGCCTTTTTAATCAGCGCTATCAGAATTTTGATATTTATAAAGATGAAGGACGTGTACAAAAACTCATTGATTCGACGAAAAATGCTGCTTATTCGAATGTCGGTATTGGTCATACGCGTTGGGCAACTCACGGTAAGGTTAATAAAGAGAATTCGCATCCTCATTATTCCCAATCCAGAAGATTCATTATTGTCCATAATGGTGTAATCGACAATTATCAAGATTTAAAGAGCCAGTATTTATCAAATGCCAATTTTTCGAGTGATACGGATACTGAAGTCATCGCTCAACTCATTGAAACGTTCGCACAGACCCTTCACGTGGAAAATGCGATAACGACAACACTTAAATTACTCCATGGATCTTATGCATTATTGGTCCTTGATGCCAACGATCCTGAAAAGATCTATGCAGCAAAATACAAGAGCCCACTTATTGTAGGTCATGGTGAATCAGGGATTACTATTGCATCTGATTTGATGGCTTTAATTGGTTATTCGGATACGTATCATGCCCTTGAGGACAAAACATTTGTTGTTGCAAGAAGAGATGATGTCAAGATTTTCAATCTTGATCATCAACTGATTGATGCTGTGTTCAAACCTATCGAAATGGATGCAGCTGACACAACCAAAGGTGAATTTGCCCATTATATGCTTAAAGAGATTCATGAACAACCAAGTGTTATCAGACGTATTGTCGGCAATTACTATGATTATGATGCATCAACAATCAATCCTGAGATCATAAAGTCCATGCGTGCATCTGACCGTATATATATCCTGGCTGCAGGGACATCCATGCATGCTGGTTTGATTGGAAAGCAATTGATTGAACAATTGGCAGAGATTCCTGTTGAAGTGCATATTGCTTCTGAATTCGCTTATCAGATGCCATTGATTTCCAAAAAACCGTTTTTCATTTTGGTGACCCAAAGTGGAGAGACAGCTGATTTACGTGCTTGCCTTGTTTTGCTTAAAAAATATCAATATCCAACTTTGACGATAACCAATGTTGCAACTTCAACTTTAGCGAGAGAGGCATCATACAATCTTGAAATCTTTGCAGGTCCAGAAATTGCAGTGGCATCCACTAAGGCATATGTTGCACAGGTTGCTGTTTTAGCCATTGTGGCTTTTGAGTTATCAGCGAAAACCTTCGATATCAAGGATGCATTAACCAAAGCAGCACTGTCTATTGAAAAATTCCTAAGTTCTGAAAAAATGGATGATTTGGTCAGAAACTTCTTGACCCGACGCAATTGCTTTTTTATCGGCAGAGGACTTGATTATTATGTAGGGCTGGAAGCAGCGTTAAAACTTAAGGAAATTTCTTATATTCAAACAGAAGGGTTTGCTGCTGGAGAATTAAAACATGGTACCATCGCCTTGATTGAAGATGGTACACCTGTGATTGCATTGATTTCCAATCCCGAAATCAATGGTAATACCAGAAGCAATCTCAAAGAAGTGCAAGCACGTGGTGCCTATACGTTCAAGATTGTCACATCAGATTGTGCACAACCAGATGATGAAGTCGTTTTGGACCAGGTACATCCGCTCTTGACAGCGCTTGTGATGGTCGTTCCGACACAACTTTTAGCTTATTATGCTGCACTTGATCGCAGTTATGATATTGATAAACCAAGAAATTTAGCAAAGAGTGTAACGGTGGAATAATGGGGAAGTACTTTGGAACAGATGGGATTCGTGGAGAAGCCTATCAAAAACTGAATAGTGAACTTGCTTTTCGTGTCGGACAAGCAATTGGGCATACTTATCATCCAGAGTCTGTTGTGATTGGCATGGATACTAGAGCATCTTCGCCAATGCTCGCATACAGTATAGCAAATGGTTTAATGGCTATCGGTATTAACGTTCATTTTGCTGGCGTAACCTCAACACCAATGATTGCTTATTACTCCCATCTTAAAAAAATGATTGGAGTCATGATAACCGCATCCCATAATCCTTATCAAGATAATGGCATCAAAATTTTCAAGAATGGTTATAAATCCATAGAATCTGATGAACTGATCATGGAATCTTTCATCGATCAAGGTGAACTAGAATTCAAGAATTTTGGTCAGATGATGGTGTGCTCAGATGTTAAAGAGCAGTACCTTAAGTTCTTTAACTCTTTGAATTTACCAATTTCAAATCTAAAAATCATTTATGATAGTGCTAATGGAGCAAATGTTGAGATTGCTCAGACATTGATGA
Organism: Acholeplasmatales bacterium; assembly: GCA_003249785.1. Lineage (GTDB taxonomy): Bacteria > Bacillota_I > Bacilli_A > Acholeplasmatales > Acholeplasmataceae > Peloplasma. Next base: position 22,478 of record QKIB01000131.1, on the reverse strand, counting down.
AGCACTACGCACCAAACAGTCTTCAGATCAATCAAAGCCCAGATGGGTTTAATATCAATGAGCATTGTGGATCCACTCATCCTGAAGGATTGATGGAAAAAGTACGCAAAGAACATGCTGATTTGGGCTTTGCTTTTGATGGTGATGGTGATCGCATGCTTGCAGTCAATGAGAAAGGAGAACTCATTGATGGTGATCAAATCATTTATCTGATTGCAACGTACCTAAAACAACATCATTTACTAAATAACAACAAAGTTGTTTTGACAAAAATGAGCAATCCAGGTATTCTCCAGGCTTTAAATGCTCAAAATATCGGATATGTACTCACAGATGTTGGTGATAAATATGTCTTTGAAGCACTTTATCAAGAAAATCTCAGTATAGGTGGTGAATCATCCGGACATGTCATTCTACCTCACATTCTTCATACTGGAGATGGATTACTTGTTGCCCTTTATCTTTTGAAAATTCTGTCCGAATTAAATACAACACTAGATGTATCATTGAAAGATATACAGTTATATCCATTCAAATTAACCAACATCAAGCATGTAGACAAAACTGTTTTGAAATCCGAATCCGTACAGAAAAAAATCAAGGAAATCAAAACTCAACTTGGTGAACCTTCATTGATCTTGGTCAGACCTAGTGGAACTGAAAACCTGATTCGTGTCACCTTAAGTGCACATGATGAAAATCTTGTTGATTCATTATCAAAAGAACTGATCTCATTTATGGAAAAGGAAGGGAATAAAAAATGAAAAAATATGCATTGATTCTAGCTGCTGGTAAAGGCACAAGAATGCGCACCGAATTACCTAAATGTGCGTATCCAATTCTCAAAAAACCAATGATTTCATATATCATTGAAAACATTGAACGATCCACCATTGATGAAATCTGTGTCATTGTCGGTCATAAGAAAGAAGTCCTCAAAGAGATTTTAGGCGATCGTGTGATCTATGCAGAACAGACCGAACAGCTTGGCACTGGTCATGCAGTTTTATCTGCAGCTCCTCAGCTTGAAGATAAAAAAGGTGTTACCTTTATTTTGCCTGGTGATATGCCTTTGATGGAATATCCACTGATGGACAAACTCTTAAGAGCACATCAGGAAATGGGCAATGATTTAACGGTTGTTACAATGGATATGGAGTATCCTAAAGGCTACGGACGCATTGTGAGAAACGAATACGGATCCGTGATAGGCATAGTCGAAGAAAACGACTGTAATGAGTTCCAAAAACAAATCAAAGAAGTCAATTCCAGTGTCTACATCGTTGACAATCAATTACTCTTTGAATATGTTCGAAAGATTGAGAAGAATGACAGAAAAGGTGAATATTACCTAACAGATATCGTCAAACTGATGCATCAGGATCATAAAGTCAACACCTTTATGGTGCGTAATCCAATGATCACCATGGGAATCAATGATCTATATGGTATCAGTACTGCTGAAAAATATCTCAGGGATTTCATCAACAAAGGTCATATGCTCAACGGGGTTTCAATTGTCAATCCTGAAACTGTCACTATCGGACATAATGTCATCATTGAAGAAGGTGTCTGGATCTACCCCAATACGACCATTATGGGAAACTCACTTATCAAGAAAGGTGCAACTGTCGGACCAAACAGCGAAATTGTTGATTCCATCATTCATGAAAAAGCTGAAATTCGTCATAGCATCGTTCTAGAATCTGAAGTTGGAGAAAATACGACTGTTGGTCCGTTTGCTCACTTGCGTGGTCATGCTGTGATTGGAAAGAACAATCGTGTTGGAAATTTTGTTGAAATCAAGAAGTCAACAACAGGTGAGGGCACAAAAGCTGCACATCTGATTTATATCGGTGACTCAACCGTTGGTAAAAATGTCAATTTTGGATGTGGATCAGTTACTGTGAATTACGATGGCGTCAAAAAGCATCAGACTGTCATCGGCGATGATGTTTTTGTTGGATGCAACGTCAATCTGATTGCCCCAATCAAAATTGAGGACAATGTCTTTATAGCAGCTGGTTCAACTGTAACTCATGATGTTCCTAAAGGTGCGATGGCAATCGCACGTAACAAGCAGATCAATAAAGAAGATTATGCCAAACACTTTATAAAAGCAAAAGATGATCATAAGTAGTAGTTTTATGTAAAATTTAGTCAATAGATGAGAGTTTCTATTGACTTTTTTTCATATTTATGTAAAATTTATCTTGTAAAAGGAGATTATATATGAAAAATTATACAAGAGCTGATATTTTAAAAATGGCAAAAGACAACAATGTCAAGTACATCAGACTACAGTTTACAGATATGCTAGGTACCGTGAAGAATGTTGAAATCCCTGTAACGAATCTTGAAAAAGCACTTGCAAATGAAGTAATGTTTGATGGTTCATCAATTCAGGGGTTTGTTCGTATCGATGAAGCAGATATGTATCTATATCCTGACTTAAACACATGGCTTATTCTCGAATGGGAATCCACACAAAGCGGAAAAGTTGCTCGATTGATCTGTGATATCTATACAACACAACATGTCCCTTATGAAGGAGATCCAAGATACATTCTTAAGCGAAACTTAATCGAAAGCAGAAAACTTGGTTTTGAAAAGTTCAATGTAGGTGTTGAACCTGAGTTTTTCCTTTTCAAACTCGATGACAAGGGTAAACCAACCATGGAGTTTTCTGATTTAGGTGGATATTTTGATTTAGCGCCTGTTGATGGTTCTGAAGATGTCAGACGTGATATCGTTTTAGAGCTTGAGAAAATGGGATTCCAAATGGAAGTATCCCATCATGAAGTTGCTTTCGGACAACATGAAATCAACTTCACATTCGATAATGCACTTGAGGCATGTGACAACATTCAGACCTTTAAGGTATTGGTCAAGAATGTCGCAAGACGTCATGGATTTCATGCAACCTTCATGCCCAAACCTATCTTTGGTATCAATGGTTCTGGGATGCACACCAACATTTCCCTTCAAGATGCAGAGGGCAATAATACATTTTATGATCCAAAAACAGAAAATCAGCTATCACAAACCGCGCTACGTTTCATCGCTGGAGTTATGAAACATGCCCAAGAATTCTGTTTGGTGACCAATCCGACAGTCAATTCCTATAAGCGTTTAGTTCCTCATTATGAAGCTCCTTGCTTCATCTCATGGAGCGATGCCAATCGTTCAACGATGATTCGAATCCCTGCAGCACGTGGAAAAGCAACACGGATCGAAGTCAGATCGGTTGATCCTTCAGCAAACCCATATCTTGCAATGAGCGGATTACTTGCTGCTGGGCTTGATGGCATTAAGAGTGAAATAGACGGTATTTCACCAGTCAAGAAGAACCTTTTTAAAATGTCTGATGCAGAAAGAAAGAGATTGGGCATTAAAAATCTACCCGAAAGTTTACTTGAAGCAATGACACATTTTTCAAACTCAGCTTTGATGAAAGAGGCGATAGGGGAAGTGCTTTTTGCAAAACTTCTTGAAGCTAAACAAATTGAATGGGATGATTATAGAACTGCCATTTCTGAATGGGAATTAAAAAAGTATCTTCCAATCATTTAAGTTTCTAGGACCTATTTACAACTATTTATGTTAAGAACCGGGAAAATTTCCTGGTTTTTTCTTTTTAAATTTGTCTTATGATAGAATAATGATATAAAACGAGGAAAGGATGATACATTTTTACATCATATAGGATACAAAAATGAAACCTAAAATTAAAAAGAATGACTTGTTGAAAATCATTGCGATGGTGACGATGCTTATCGACCATATGGGCGTGTTGTTATTCCCAGATTATCAGATTTTTCGAACAATTGGAAGAATTGCATTTCCCATATTCGCTTTTTATCTAGCGATGGGATACGCATTTACATCGGATAAAAAGAAGTATGCATTACGTTTACTCATTTTTGGTTTAATTTCACAAATTCCGTATTTCTTTTTGAATTCTGAAATCCAAGCACACTTCTTAGGTTATAACGTGATCTTACTGTTTACTTATGCATTGGGTATGCTCTATGTATTTGATTTAATGATTGCTCATTTCAAAGCGAAAAAATACATTCATGCTATTCTTTTGATGTTTGCTGTATTTATGATCGTTTTTTTCCTTCAATTCGCTGAAACAGTCTTTCCTGGCTTTTATCTATCCTATGGATCTTATGGACTGGTCATGATTCTGTTGTTCTACACACTCATCAATAGACCGACTATTTTATTGTGTTCTTATATTGCTCTTTCATTCTTCTTTGCTTATCTTTCTGGTGTAGGAGTTTTATATCATTATGAAAGTTTTGCATATACTCAAGCACTTTTTGACTTCAATACAACATGGCAAGTGATTACAACTTACAAAGACGGCTTAAGAACACTTCAGGGGTTTTTCTTTCAATCCAGAAGTATTTTGGGGTTAATTACAATCCTCATTTTGACACGTATCAAATGGACAATCCATATCAATAAATATATCGCATATTATTTCTATCCTATTCACATAACATTGCTCATTATTATCGCCTTGATTATCAGATCTTGATTTAATACATTCAAAGTGGACGTCTTGTCCACTTTTTTATGATAGAGTAAAAAAATGAGATATTAGTTTTCAATCTGTGATTATAAGAGGGATAATGTTATAATAACATTAGAAAAGTGGAGGATTATCTCATGAATAATTGGAATTTAGATGATTTATATTTAGGATTTGACGATCATTACAAAGAAGATATGGCTAAGCTTTCAAATCTAGTTGATGCCTACAAGGCATTTATCAATGCGGAAGATCACACAGATCTTGAACTTGTTAAAGGCTATATTGATTTTCAAGAAAAAATAGTCATCCTAGCAAGATCATTATCAAGTTATGCAAGCCTACGTATGGCAACAGATGTCTCAAATCAAGATGCACCTGTGTATTTATCGATGTTACAAGATATCTTTAGGAAGTCTACTGTTGAAGATGTCAAATTTACACGTTACCTATCAACACTTAATCTGGATGATTTAGCTAAGCATGCTCATCAGATTAAGCAATATCTCTACCTTTTAAAAAGAGAACAAGAAGACGCAAGTCATCTTTTATCTGAAAACGAAGAGGTGCTCTACTCTAAATTAAGAGAACTATCTTCTGGTTCGTGGGGAAGACTGCAAGGCATCACAACTGCAAATCTGCCTGTTCACTTTAAAGAGAAAGAAATCACCTTGTCTGAAGTTAGAAATCTTGCATATGACTATGATAAATCTGTTAGAAAAGAAGCTTATCAGGCTGAACTCAAAGCCTATGAAACCATTGATGATCAAGTTGCTCTTGCTCTATCCAATATCAAACGAGAAGTAACCTTGATGAATGAACTGAGAGGCTATGAATCCGCTTTAGAACAAACTTTGTTCCAATCCAAGATGAGCAAGGAAACATTGGATGCTATGATTTCATCCATGATGGATTATCGTCCTCATTTTGAAAAATATCTCAAAGCGAAAGCTTCATATCTTGGTCATTCCAAAGGTCTTCCATTTTATGATTTGTTTGCTCCGGTAGGCAAACTTGAAAAGACCTATACTTATGAACAAGCACAGACACTTGTCGTTGAAGGATTTGGTTCATTTTCCAAGAAATTAAGTGATTTCGCTGCCAAAGCATTTCAGAATCAATGGATTGATGCCTTTCCTAAGAAAGGCAAACGTGGTGGGGCTTTTTGCTCCAACCAACCTCAGATCAAACAATCTAGAATCTTATCTAATTTCACGGGTTCTTTATCTGATGTGCTAACACTTGCTCATGAGCTCGGTCATGGGTACCATGGAGATGTCATTTCTAACAATGATCCACTTCACTGGTCTTATCCGATGCCACTTGCAGAGACCGCTTCAATTTTCTGTGAAACCATCGTCAACAATCATTTGCTTTCACAAATCACTAAACCTAAAGAAAGACTTTCAGTTCTTGAAAATGCACTTCAAGGTGATACCCAGGTTATCATTGATATTCTCTCTCGTTTCATTTTCGAATCAAAACTCTTTGAAAAAGCAACCGGACCAATTTCCAAAGAACAGATGAAAAACATGATGATTGAAGCCCAAAAGGAAGCGTATCTTGACGGATTGGATTCTGATGTCTTACATCCTTATATGTGGCTCAATAAGAGTCATTATTATAGTGCTGGACTGAACTTTTATAATTTCCCATATGCATTTGGACTGCTCTTCGGTAAAGGGTTATATGCTCAATACTTGAAAGATCCTGAGTCGTTTGTCTCTAAATACAATCAGTTACTGTCTTTGACAACCAAAACCTGTGTTGAAGAAGTCGCAAAATCGATGGATATTGATGTAACAAAGAAAGAATTCTGGAAGGATTCCTTGGATCAGGTTAAGAAAGACATTGATGAAGTTTGTGAGCTATTCTCTCACAAATAATTATTTCAGTTATAATTTAGCAAACAAAAATCATTATATGATATAATGAACTTAATAAAACTAATGGAGGCATGCTATGAACGAACAACTTGACGGGGCCAACGAAATCAGCTTATATGATTTGTATAAAATTCTACGAAGCCATTTGATCATCATCTTAACATTTACACTCATTATTGCTGCAATTGCAACCTTCTATGCATACGCAATTGCAAACCCACAATACAAATCGAATGCGGACGTGATGGTTCAAGTTCAGACAGATGTCAGTGTTCAAGGATCTTACGACTATACGACAGCTCAGAAATTGCTGGCAACCATTGCTGAATTGATGGGAAAAGATGTTGTGTTGGATCAAGTCATTCTCGATCTCAATCTGGATGTGACACCACAACAATTAAGAAACGGATTGACCATCACTTCAAGCACAACCAGTTACTTTATTAACATCAGCTATTTATCTACAGATCGACAACTTTCCATGAATGTTGTCAACTCAGTGATTGATAATGCGATTGACATTGCAAACACCAATGCATCATTCTCATCACTTGAAAACAAGATTACACGAACTAGTGAAGCAGGACTAGGTGTCTATGAATCACCAAACAAACCGCTTTATGTTGTTGTTGGCGTGATTCTGGGTGCGATTGTCGGTATTGGATTTGCTTTCCTCAAGGAAATGCTTAACAATACGTTTAAAACGAAGGAACAACTCGAAGCTGCATTTGGTATTCAAGTCTTAGGTATCATCCCAGAATTTGAAGTTAAGGAGATTAAATAATGGTCAAGAAAAATGTATTTCTAAATGAACGTGCTGAAAAATATGATTATCTAGTCACCAAGGAACAACCATTATCTTATACAACAGAATCGTTCCAAAAAGTTTTGATTAATTTGGATTATGCGAATATCGACGGATTGCACAAGGTGATTCAATTTACTTCAACGCTTGCAAGCGAAGGAAAATCAACATTTGTTTCAAATACGGCTTATTTGTTAGGGCAAAAAGGCAAGAAAGTCATTCTGATTGACCTTGATTTGAGAAAACCTAAGCTAAATCGAGTGTTTAATGCAACCAATCGCGAAGGATTGACGGATTATTTGTCTGGGAAGATCCAATTTGAAAAATTAATTCGTCATTCTGAAGATTTTGGAATTGATTATATTGTTGCCGGTGAAAAAACAACTGCTGTTGTTAATGTTCTCGAAGCAAAAAAACTCAAAGATTTAATTGATAAGCTTCGTGAATCATATGATTACGTTTTACTTGATACGCCACCTGTAATAGCTGTATCGGATGCACTTTATGCATCAAGACTTGCTGATGGCGTCATCTTCGTTGTCGCACAAGGAACTGCAAAAAAAGCACTCGTCAAAGAAGCAATCACAACACTCAAGAGCAATCATGTCAATATCTTAGGGCTTGTGCTAACGCAGGTCAACTTAAAGAGCGGAGCTTATGGCTATGGTTATGACTATAGCTATAAATACGAATAAACTTTATGATTGATATTCACAATCATATCTTGCCCGGGGTTGATGATGGTTCTAAATCGATTGAAATGTCGATTGAAATGATTAAAAAAGAAGTAGCTGATGGTGTCAATCATATCATTCTGACGCCGCACGTTCAGTCAAGGGTATCCAAATTTCAGCCTAAAGAGCATGTTCCTATATTTGAAACACTGGTTGATGAAGTGAAAAAACTAAAACTTCCTGTTGATCTTTATCTCGGTGCTGAAATTTTCTATCGTTCTCATATCAATACAAATTTTCAATCAGTTTCTTTAGGTGGATCACCTTATGTGTTATTGGAATTTTCTCCACATAACGAAACGCCAATTGAAGAAATCGTCTATGATGTATCCAGAATGGGATTCATACCGATTGTTGCACACATCGAAAGATATGCTTATTTGAAAACGAAAGATTATGAGAAGATCAAAGCAACCGGCGCATGGATCCAAGTTAATGCAACTTCCATTTTGGATCTCGATCACAGACTCGTCAAAAAAGGGTCAGTTTCTTATTTACTCAAAAACAAACTCATTGACATAATTGCAACGGATGCACACAACATGGACCAAAGAAAACCAAATATGAAAGATGCTTATCTCTATCTTTCTAAACGTTATGATATCAATTACGTTAACCAGATTTTTGATTTGAATGCAAAAAAAATCATTCAATCTATGGAGCATATCTAAAGATATGCTTTATTGATGAGAAGATTGCAGATCATCACCCTCATTTCAACCATGATTTTACACCATATAGATGAATAAAAAAACGGGACCTAATGGAGGACACAATGAAAGATCAACTTGAGAATTCAGCAAACGAAATCAGTTTAGTCGATATTTACAGAATTTTAATGAATCATATTTTCATCATCATTGGATTTGTTCTTGTATTGGGATCACTGGCTGCATTCTATGCCTATAGTATTGCAAAGCCTATGTATCGTTCACAGGCATATGTCTTAGTGCAAGTGCAGACAGATCCAACAAATACCTCATTTGACTTACTGAATGCCCAAAGACTTTTGGCAACTGCAAAAGATTTGATTTCAATGCCAATGGTTCTCGATGAAGTCATTCAGACACTTGGACTAGATTCAACCAACGGACAATTAGCCAATGGATTGACGATTACATCAAGTGAAACAAGTTATTTCATCAGTGTCTCTTATCTTTCAGATAATCCTGTTTTATCTAAAAATGTTGTCAATACGCTCATTGACGAAACCATCAATTTCGCGAATGACAATGTACCTGTCCTTTCAAATAACATGATACGGACAAGCTTTGCAGAAGATGGTGTTTATACCTCACCTAATCGTCCTTTATACGTCGTTGTTGGTGTGATTTTAGGTGGAATTCTTGGAATTGCCGTAATCTTTATCAAAGAAATGTTCGATAATACTTTTAAGACAAAGGACCAAATCGAAAACGAATTTGGTATTCAGGTTCTTGGTGTAATTCCTAAATTCACAATCAAGGATACTGAGCGATAAAAGAAGTTAAACTTGTCATAGATCAAAATATAAAAGCATGCCAACCATGCTTTTTTTCTTAAAATCAATTTTGTTTTGTAAACTTCATTCTATACTGTAGTATAGATTTGTAAAATGTGTTATAATGAGTGAAGTAAAGATGAATGTAAGGAGTCTTGTTATGGCTTACGTTGAAATGGGGAATATTTACTACTTTATATACATCGGTATTGCGTTACTTTTGACCGTCTTATCCGTCGCTTTTTTGAAGAATAAGAGCCATAATTTTAGACATTGGTTCATTTTTGGCTTAATTATGCTTGGGTTTGTCATTCATTTTTTGAAGATTTTCATATATCCGTATACGACTGTTGACTATATATTCACAAAGGTTTCATTTGAAAATATCTGTGCAGTAAGTACACTGGTCTTTCCATTTATATATTTTTCTAAAAATAAGACATTAAAAGACTATATGGTTATGGTCGGTATGGCATCAGGAATTCTAACATTGCTGTTTCCAGTGGATGCAATGAGTGCTTACTTCAATGGTGTCATTATTGGTCAGCGTGGTGCATTTCAAATTGAAGTGATACGCTTTTATCTTGCTCATACCTTATTATTCTTATCACCCTTTTTGATGATGCGCTTTAAGATGCACGAATTATCAATTCATCGTGCGTATCGTGCACCTTTGATGTTGATTTTAGTCCTTTGTGTAATATTCATCAATGAATTGATTTTAACTGCACTCCACTGGGTACCTAAAGAAGATTTGTTTAATCCAGATAAACGGAATCCATCTTTTATCTTTGGGATAAGGGGTGATTTAACCGGATTAGGAGCAGTCATTGGGATATTTGTTCCTTATTTCATGCGTCTTACGACTGCAACTTCAACCCAGATGTGGCCAGTGGTATGGCTGATTTTGCCTGCCCTTGTTTATGGTGGGCTGATTACCCTGATTTTTATGTTCATTTACGACAAACAAGAAACAATAGTTTTCTTTAAGCATATTTTAAAACTAGATACGGATCATGGCAAAAAGGCAGATTTGCCAGAATAATTCCGTCGGGAGGAGATTAAAAGCATGGAAATGAAAGGCAAAGGATTTACCTATACAAAAACAGCATACAATTATATTTCATTTTACAAAGATGGAAAATGGGATGAAGGAATTCTGAGAGAAGACGATAAAATAACCATTTCATCGTTATCAACAGCATTGCATTATGGACAAGAATGTTTCGAGGGACTCAAGGCTTATAGACGGAAAGATGGTCGTATCCAACTCTTTAGAGTTGAAGACAATGCCAAACGGTTCCAATTCTCTTGTGAACGATTGGCGATGCCTGTCATTCCTGTTGACGTTTTTATTGAAGCTGTTAAAAAAGTTGTCTTGGCTAATGAAAAATTCGTTCCACTTTATGGCAAGATGGATACACTTTATATCAGACCTTTTATGATAGGTGTCGGTGATAATTTAGGACTGCGCCCTGCTAAAGAATATATTTTCAATATCATGTGCTCACCTGTCGGTGCATATTTCGATGGACCAGCAAAACCAGTCGATATGGTCGTATCAGATTATGATCGTGCAGCGCCTAATGGAACAGGTCATGTCAAAGTAGGCGGCAATTATGCTGCATCTCTTTATCCTCAGATTAGAGCTAGAAAAGAAGGATTTGCTGACTGTATCTTCTTGGATCCAAGATCACATACGAAAATTGAGGAAGTTGGAGCAGCTAATTTTATCGCCATTACCAAAGATGGCAAATATATCACACCACGTTCACAATCCATTTTAGACAGTATAACCAATCGGTCATTGAAATGGTTAGCAAAACACGTCCTTCATATTGATGTTTTAGAGCAGGATGTTTATATTAATGAGCTCGATCACCTCGCTGAAGCAGGTGCGTGCGGTACAGCAGCAGTTGTCACACCCATTGGTTCAATCACTTTTGGTGGTCATAAGCATTTCTTTCCAGCACATGAACATATCGGACCTACCATTAAGAAATTATATGACTTAATCACTGGTATACAGTTTGGAGATCTTGAAGATCCAAATCATTGGGTGACTATTTTATAAGAGAGAGACTATGAAAAACGATCGCATCAAAAATATCACTAGATTTTTTAAAAAATACTATAAATATTGGACAGCATGTTTAGGGTTTTTTTTGATTGCGCTCAATTATCTCATCATTATTAACATGACGCACAACCATTTGACCTTTACCAATTTGATGTATATCCCTGTGATGATGATTGGATCAGTCTTTGGAGGTTTTTATGGGTTATTGACGGGCATTGTCGCTGGTCTGATTGTCGGACCTTTACTTCCATATAATCTTTCCACTGGTCAACCTCAATACATCATTGATTGGCTCTTTAGAATGACAATGTTTTCGGTCATTGGTCTGATGTCAGGTCTTGTCAGCAGAAATTACCGTCTAGCTAGACTGGGTTTGATGGATTCGAAAATGACACATCATGATTCTGGGATTCATAACCTCAATTACCTAAGACAATTATCACTCAAACCTAATACAACTTATATGTCATGTACCATGATGATCGAAAATGTTGAGATTATCACAGATGTCAATGGATTTGAAGCCTATTACCAATATTTAAGACGGATTAAAGAAAAGCTTTTTGCACTTTATCCTCAACTGATTGTTGTTTTACCAAATATCAATCAGTTATGGCTCCTAACTGAACTTGAGGATATGGATTTGTTTGTCAGTAGAGTCCTTAAAGAAGTCCAAGAAAGTTCTAATCAAGGTGATGCGAAACTTTTTATCGACTTTGCTTTGGGCTTCGCTGCAAGAAAATATATCAAAGGCAGCGATATATCAAGACACTTCATCGATAGTGATCTTGCAGCAAGAGAAGCTAAATCACAATATGTGACAACATTGAAATATAGTGACATAAAATCGAATAAGCAATTTGAGTATGAACTTCTTACTGAATTTAAAGACGCATTATATGATGGTCAGATTTACATGGTTTATCAGCCAATCATCCATTTAAAAAATGGAAAACCAAAGGCGATTGAAGCTTTGATTCGTTGGGAGCATCCGGATAAAAAGATGGTCAGTCCTGACCACTTCATTCCTGCAGTTGAAAAAACAACTTTGATTCATGATATGACCCTTAGGGTCTTCAAGTGGGTTCTTGATTATGCAACCCGCTTGCAGAAAAAAGGCATTGAAATCCCAGTATCCATCAATATTTCAACCAAAAATGTATATGACAATCAGTTTTTCTATCATATGGTCAATATTTTCAACAACTACACAATCAAACCTTCGAACGTTGAACTTGAAATCACTGAATCCGTTTTGATGGATAACCCTGAATTGTCCAAACGCGTTTTGGAAAGATTCTCAACATTTGGATTTAGAATTGCTATTGATGATTTTGGTAAAGGTTATTCATCTTTAGCATACTTAGCACAATTTCCTATCAATGTCATTAAAATCGACCGTATATTCACGAGCCAGATCCTAATCAATCCTGCCACTCAGGCGATTGTTAAAGCAACTATCAATCTCGCAAAACAATTAGGGTATGAAGTTTTAATTGAAGGCATTGAAGACAAGGAAACTGCAGATTTGCTAACCGCAATGGGCTGTGACTCTGCTCAAGGTTATTATTATATGAGACCTCGAAAAGACACAGACATCCTAGAATTTTTACTCAAACAACTTAAATCATGATTTTTTTTGGGAGAAAAAAATGACAATAAAAGACGTACAGGATTTCATTTTGGCAAATGAGATCCAAATGATTGATTTCAAAATGGTTGATATCGATGGCAAATGGAGACATTTGACGATACCCAGCCATCTTTTTGGACCTGATATGATGACCTATGGTGTTGGATTTGATGCGTCAAGTTATGGGTTTGCCGAAGTAGAGAAAAGTGATATGATTTTCATTCCGGATCTTGAGTCGATGACAATCGATCCTTTCACTTCAGTCAAAACGCTTGCTATGCTCGGTGATGTGTTTGTCATCGGAGCTGAAAACAAACCTTTTGATCAGTATCCGAGAAATATTGCACGTAGTGCAGAAGCCTACATGAAGAATTTGAAAATTGCTGATCAAATGATTGTTGGACCGGAATTTGAATTTAATGTGTTGAATCATGTTACATTTGAAACCAATCCCAACCACAATGCTTTTGAATTCGAAGTCTATGAGTCCGAGAAATATTCAAAGAAACAAGTAATCAATGACCATGGGTACCAAATTGGAAAGCAGAATGCCTATCATGTTGATTTACCAAGTGACTCTACCTTTGATCTCAGAAACGAAATGTGCATTCATTTGGAAAATTGGGGTGTTCCTGTCAAATATCACCATCATGAAGTTGGAAGTTCTGGACAACTTGAAATTGAAGTCCAGATGGATGAAATGCGTAAAATGGCAGATCGAACCATGATTGCAAAGTATGTGATCAAGAATACTGCAAAAACTCATGGATTAACTGCAACATTCATGCCCAAACCAATCTACGGAGAAGCAGGCAACGGTATGCATGTCCATATGTTGTTGCTTAAAGATGGAAACCCTGTCTTCTACGATCCCAAAGGATATGCTGAACTCAGTTTGACCGCTCATTATTTTATGGGTGGCATTCTGAAACATATTGGATCTCTATGTGCTTTTACCAATCCATCAACCAATTCTTATAAACGTTTGATCCCTGGATTTGAAGCACCTGTCACTGTCGGTTTTGCAATGTCAAATCGTTCAGCGATTATCAGGATTCCTTCCTATGCGAAATCTCCAATGAGTAAACGATTCGAATTAAGAAATCCAGATGCAACATCTAATCCCTACTTTGCATATGCTGCGATATTGATGGCTGGTCTTGATGGAATCAAACAAAAGATTGATCCAAAAGACTACCATTGGGGACCTTTTGACTTTAATCTTTATACATTATCAGAACAGGAACAAAAAGCCATTACATCCATTCCTAAATCGCTTGATGAAGCACTCAACTGTCTTGAAAAGGATCATCATTATCTACTGGATGGTGACGTGTTCCCAATCTCTTTAATTCATGCGTGGATTGACAAAAAAAGAGCTGAACTCAAAGAGCTCAGCCAAATTCCTAATCCTGCAGAATTTAAGAAATACTACAACAGTTAAGAAAAGCGGAAATTCCGCTTTTTTTTATGTTTCAATGAAATGGTAACGATGATTGATTATCTCAAAACTTGTTGATTTTTCTGAGGTTTCAAAAATCGAAAGCATCAATAAGATGATAATGGAATAGGGAATGGCAAATTGCACATTTTCTACTAATCCATGAATTTGTGTGGCAGCAAATCCAATGAGGAATAATGATTTTTCCAGCGTCACGTTTCTAAACATAAATTTGCCAATCTGAACATATTGAATGCCAAGAGCAAACAGACCAAACAATCCTGTGGTTGCTAATACCTGAACGAACGTATCATGAAACATGAACAACTCAGGATAATAAGGCTTGATCGCAATCCATCCACCGCCAAAGACTGGATACTGTTTGAAAATAAACCATCCTTGTTTATAAATGGCAAGTCGACCCGATGAAAAATCATTGAGGTCATCTCCAAGTGATTGCAAGAAGAAGTCCCACCATAAATAGAGCGCATGTCTGCCGATATAAAAGACAACTGCTGAAATACCCAAGAAGACCAATCCATGGATGAAATGCTTCTTGTTTCCCTTAAGAATGAAGAATACAACAACACCGATGACGGCAATCAAGAATCCCAACATGCCACCTCTTGACTGAGTCAAAAGAATTGCAGATAGCGGAAGCACGGTTAAAAACCATAGTCCATAGGTTTTTGGCTTTTTAAAGATAAAGTAGAGATAGCTGGGGAAAGAAAGTGAAATATAGAAACAAATCGAATTGACGTTACCCCAACCAAACGTCCGATCCCAACCTGCATAAATCCGATGAAAGAAATCAAGCTCAGGATGTAAAAGATATCCTTGATAATAAAAGAATAGGACTTGTGCTGTCAAAAGCAGATTGACAAAAAGAAGCACTTTAAACAAATAGTCCAAGTTTCCTTTCAGCGTGTTGGAATAAAACAGATACATTCCAAGATAGAATACACCAGCCAAAGAAACCAATAAGAGATGAAAACTAAATGGCAAGTAAATCAAAGGCATCAGGAATGACAAGGCAATGAACAAGTATCCCCAAAAGAATTTCTTGCGTTTCATTGTTGGTTTAAATCGAATGAAATGAACAATAGGACCGATTAAAAAAAGTCCAAAAATCAAAAAGAAAAACGCCAATTGAGAAAAACTGTCCAAAGGAATGCCTGACTTGTTGACAATGAAAAGAAAGGATAAAATCAAAGGAACGGTATAGAGCGTATTTCTAAAAAACGAGAGAATCAAAGATGAAAGAATAACCAAAACAAGAATCCCAATCATACTGAATATATTCAGTATATATGGTGGCGTATCCTGATAAAAAGACCACGAAAGAAACGTGATCAAGAAAATCAAAAAGATAAAGATACCACTCGATAAAAAGGATTCAAGTTTTTTCATCATGTCCTCCATAACTTGCACTCTATATTATATGTATATTTTATATAAATGTCAAAGTATAAACCGTTTCCATAAAAAAAAGGAATCGTTCGATTCCTTAAATTGGCTTAGTGTAACAACGTCTTCGCTTATGCTCAACATATTCAAAATCTTTCCATTGATTCTGAATGGCCGTGTTGAGTTCGAGTTCAGGACCGGTTTCTGCATAGCGAACGCCATGTTTAATGCCGGTTTCAATGCCATCTTCGAACATGAGTGCGATTAAGCCTTTGCCATGATGTTTGGGATCGATTGCGATAAAGTATAGATCAATCACATCATGATGTTTGAGTGTTTTCAAAAGTCTGAAAATACCAAAGGGAAGTAACTTGCCGTTTGATTTTTTATTGGCAGGTCCCAATGATGGCATAATCAAGGTCAATCCAACCACATGATTTTCTTTATCGAGGACAAACCATAAATACTCAAGATCAACCAAGGCAATCATTTGCTTGATGTAGTAATCGACAACTTTTGGTCCTAATGGATAAAATCCATAGAGTTCATTGAATGCAACATTGTACATATCAAATGCATCATAGATGTATTTGAAGACATCTTTTTTCTTGTCACATTTAATCAGTTGATATCCATAACGTTTTCTGGCGATTTCAGCACCACGACGGACTTTATCAGAAACTTCTGTTGGCCAAGTGATTTTCTTTTCTGTCCAGTCGACATCCTTGATGAATCCTAATTGTTCTAAATGATGCTTATAATATTCATGGGTATAGATTGTAATGAACATATTGAGTTGATCAAATCCTTCAACCAATAGCCCCATACGGTCCATATCTGTAAATCCAATCGGTCCAATCAAAGTATCGCAACCATAGCTGTGTGCCCATTCAGTCACTTTGTCAATGAGTGCCTTAGTCACATTGATATCATCGATCATGTCAATACGAGTGAATCTTGCCTTTTTGATGTTATAAGCTTCATTCCATTTATGGTTGATGATACCACCGATACGACCAACGATTTTCTTGCCATCATAGGCAAGATAACGAACTGCATCGCAGTATTCAAACATTGGATTTTTCTTGGGATTGAACACTGTGCGTTCATCCAGGGACAAAGCAGGAACAAATTCTTCGACATTTTTGTAGAGTTTATTAGGGAATTCTGTAAACAGCCAAGCATCGCGTTTTGTCTTAACTTCTTTGATTGTAATCATGAAGACACCTCATTTCGTTATTCATATTTTAACTTAATTTACCAAAAAGTTCAATGTTTTGCTAAATGTCTTTATCTTATTTAAAATTATGTTATAATGAAAAAGGTCTATCCACATGAAATCGACGTATAAAGGAGAAGAAAAGTGAAAGTTGAAAAAATAGCAAACAATCGTGTGCGTTACACATTTGAAGTAACCCCTCACGAATTCGAACATGGTCTTGACCATGCATTCGAACATGTAGCAAAAGATGTAGAAATTAAAGGATTTAGAAAAGGTCACGTTCCAAGAAACGTTTATGAAACCAAATTTGGTGTTGAATCTTTATATGAAGATGCACTGAATCATGTTCTTCATCATAAGTACCATGAAGCACAGAATCATCCAGATTATGAAATCGTTGGACAACCAGAAATCGAAGTAGATTTCGCCAACATCAAGCGCGGTGAATCCTTTGAGATTTCACTCAATGCACCCGTAAAACCAGAAGTAACACTCGGTCAATACAAAAGTATTGAAGTCAAAGACATTAAAACAAGCGTCTCTGACTCGGAAGTCAATGCTGAAATCAAGAATCTACTTACTGCCAATGGTTCTCTTGAACCTAAAGAAGGCGCTTTGGAGTTCGGCGATACAGCAATCTTTGATTTTGATGGGTATCTAGACAATGAACCATTCGAAGGTGGAAAAGCTGAAAATTATCAATTAGAAATTGGTTCCAATCAGTTCATTCCTGGATTTGAAGAACAAATGGTCGGACTCAATCCTGGTGAATCCAAAGATTTAAATGTCACGTTCCCAGAAAATTATCAAGCTGAAAATCTCGCTGGTAAACCTGTTGTTTTCAAAGTGAAACTTCACGAAGTTAAGGCAAAGAAAACGAGTGAACTGAATGATGAATGGGTACAATCTCTCGCTAGAGAAGGCGTTCAAACCGTTGATGAACTTAAAGCTGCAACTAAGAAAGAATTAGAAGATAAGAAAGCTGAAGAAGCGAAAAACGTGATTGCAGATCAGGTGTTAACAACCATTCTTGATCAAGCAGTCATGGATATTCCTCAAGAAATGATTGATGAAGAAATCAAGCATTATAAGGAAAGTGTCGAACAACAAGCAAAACAATACGGTCTTGAATTTGATATGTTCTTATCTTTATCAGGTGTCTCACCTGAACAGTTTGAAGTTCAGGCGAAAGCAGACAGTGAAAAACGTGTGAAGACAACCTTAGTCTTAGAAGCAGTTGCTAAAGCAGAAAATTTGACTGCTACTGAAGAAGATCTCCGTGAAAAATACGAAGAACTGGCTAAACGTTATAATATGGCTGTTGATGAAATCAAGAAGTATCTTCCAGAAAGCATTTTATCCAATGATGTAGCAATCAATAAAGCTTATCAACTCGTGATCGATTCTGTCGTGAAGATTTAATGAAGGGGACACTGTTCCCTTCTTCTTAAATACAAAATTGGCACTCAAGTGTATTGATTGCAAATTCTCAAGAATGTGCTATAATAGTTTTGAAACAAAAAAGGATGTGAAAATATGGAATTACAAAAGAATCTACCTGCAATTATCGTACGTGGAACAGTACCTGTTCCTAATAATGATTTTCGCATTGAAGTTGGCAGAAAAGTCTCCCTAAAGGCTGTTGAAGAAGCTGAACGAAACTTTGGAGGTTATGCCATCGTCCTGATCCAAAAAAATCCAATGATTGAAGAACCAACCATCGAGGATATCGAAGACTATGGTACTTTAGTCAAGGTTCAAATGAAAATCAAACTACCCAATGAAGCTTATAAAGTAAAATTATCAGTCATTAAAAGAATCAAGGTTAAAGAATACTTTATCACTGATCCTTATTTTGTCGTTGAATACGAAGAACAAGAAACAATCAATGGCAATGTCGATGAAGAAGTTACTTTGGTCAAGATGGTTGTTACAGAAGTTGCTGCACATGCACAAACGATTTTACAGCCTAACAATCAGGTTTTAGAAAAAATCCAACAAGGTTTGACATCAGAAAAAGTATGTGATCTTGTTATTTTCAACTTAAAATCTGCAGAACAAACAAAATACAGGTATCTAGAGGAAAACAATCTAAACAATCGTTTGAGAATGTTACTAGAAGATATCAACAAGCAAAAAATGATCAATGACTTAGAGCAGAAAATCAATGAAGAAATCAAACGTTCCATCGATGAAAATCAAAAAGAGTATTATCTCAGAGAAAAGATGCGCGCCATTCAGAACGAACTGGGTGATAAGGCAAAACGAGAAGAAGAAATCGATGAGCTTAGAACCAAGATTCTGAAAGCGAAAATGCCAAAAGCTATTGAAGAAAAAGCACTTCAAGAACTTAACAGATATCAAAATACTCCAGCAGCTATGGCTGAATCATCAATCATCAAAACCTATTTAGATCTTTTGGTTGATCTACCTTGGAAAAAAGCATCCAAGGACAATTATGATTTAAAGAAGGTCCAGGAAAAACTAGATGAAAATCATTATGCCCTTGAAAAAGTCAAAGAAAGAATCATTGAATATCTTGCAGTCAAGATCATGACCAAAAGAAATCCACAGACCATTTTGTGTCTTGCAGGGCCTCCCGGAGTCGGTAAAACGTCTTTGGCAATCTCGATTGCAGAAGCCCTTAACAGAAAGTTTGTTAAGCAATCTTTAGGTGGTGTCCGTGATGAATCCGAGATTAGAGGACACAGAAGAACCTATATCGGTGCAATGCCCGGCCGAATCATCAAAGGCATGAAGGATGCTGGTACGGTTAACCCAGTATTCCTGCTTGATGAAATCGACAAGATGTCATCAGATTTTAAAGGTGATCCCGCATCCGCAATGCTTGAAGTCTTGGATCCTGAGCAAAATGCAAGATTCTCCGACCACTACTTGGAAGAACCATATGATCTTTCTCAAGTCCTTTTCATCACAACAGCCAATTATTTAGAAAATGTTCCAGCACCACTGCGTGACCGTATGGAAATTGTCGAATTGTCTTCTTACACAGAACAAGAAAAATTCCAGATTGCCAGACGCCATCTGATTAAAAAACAACTTAAAGCTCATGGTATTGATGAATCTCAATTCTCTATTACAGATGATGCAATTTATTACATCATCCAGCATTATACAAGAGAAGCTGGTGTGCGTGAAGTCAACCGTTTCATTGGAGCACTTGTTAGAAAGAGCATCAAAGAAATTCTAATGACCAAGAAAGGCAAAGTCGATATCACCGTTGATAACATCGAAACCTATATCGGTAAACCACGATTTGTTCATAATCTGGCAGACGAAAAGGAACAAATCGGAGTGGCTACTGGACTTGCCTATACCGCTTTTGGTGGCGATACACTCCCTGTAGAAGTCACTTACTACAAGGGATCAGGCAAACTGGTTCTGACCGGTAAACTGGGCGATGTCATGAAAGAAAGTGCGATGACTGCATTAAGTTTCGTGAAATCGAAGGCAGATGCTTTGAATCTCAATCCTGAAATCTTTAATGAAAATGATTTTCATGTGCATGTGCCTGAAGGTGCAATTCCAAAAGATGGTCCATCTGCTGGGATTACGATTGCCACAGCAATCTATTCAGCTGCAGCACAGAAATACGTGAAAAAGGATATTGGGATGACAGGAGAAATCACATTGCGTGGTTATGTCCTTCCCATTGGTGGACTTAAGGAAAAATCAATTGCTGCTCACCGCAGTGGTCTCAAGACCATTTTGATTCCCAAAGATAATCAGAAAGACATTGATGATATCCCTGAAGAAGTCAGAGATGCACTTGAAATCATCCCAGTTGAAAATGTAACCGATGTCTTCCAATATGCACTCAAATAAGATATAATGAAGTAGTCTTCGGACTACTTTTTTATTACAAAGGAAGATCATTTTGATTAAATCAGCACTTTATGTGAAGGGCTTGACTCAGATTAAAGATGAACCTGATCAAAAACCTAAGATCTTGTTACTTGGAAGATCGAATGTCGGGAAAAGTTCTTTCATCAACAGCCTAACAAACAGAAAAAATCTTGCTCGCGTTTCTAACACACCTGGTAAAACTTTAATTCTCAATTATTACTTGCTCAATGATACATTTTACTTGGTTGATGCACCTGGATACGGGTATGCCAAACGTCCTAAATTCATGAAGGACGATTTTATCGTTATGTTAGAGGATTATTTGCTAAATGCTCAATATCTCAAATTTGTCTGCCTTCTGATTGACTTCAAAGTCGGTCCAACAAAAGATGATTTATCAACTTATGCTTTTTTGAAATCGCTCCATTTGGATGTTATTGTGGTTGCTACCAAAAAAGATAAAATCAACAAAACACTGCAATTCAAACAAGAAAAAATAATCCGTGCACAGTTTGATAATCTTCAAACACTCTATGCAATTTCTAATACAACCAAAGAGAACATAACAAAAGTGGCAGATGCTTTTATCCAAAGAATTGAGGAGGATGCTCATGCATAAACTTGCAATTCTAACGGATTCGACTGCAGACTTAAGTCTTGAATTCATGGAAGAACATGACATTTTTTCAATCCCACATTATGTTAAATTCGAATATGAGATTTATCAGGATGGTATCAATCTCATCTCTGATGACCTCTATCAACTCATTAAGGAAAAAAGACAAATTCCCGAGACAACTGCAGCAACTCATGAAGATTTTATAGCTTTTTTTGAAAGATATCTAGGTTTTGGATACGATATTCTTTATATTGGTATAGGTTCGAAATTCTCGAATGCAATGCAAAATGTACATCTTGCCCGAGAAGCAACTGACCCATCCCGTATCTATATCGTGGACTCTGACAATATATCTTCAGGTATTGGTATTCTGGTCTTAAAAGCTTTGGAACTTAAGAAACAAAGATTTGGAATCAAAAATATCCATCAGGCACTTTCGAAATTGACGCCTAAGGTTAGAACCATGTTTGCATTAAAAACCTCGAAATACATCGTAAAAGGCGGTCATATCGGACAAACTTTGAGATTTGTTGAAACACTAATCGGTGTGAAACCATTAATCAGAGTCAAAGATGGTGAGATGGAAATGTTCAGACATCCTTTTGGCTCGATGAAGCATGCCATGAAAATTATGCTCAACACTTTATATGATCATGAAGATATGTTAGGGATGAATACAGTGATGATCACTCATAGTTTAGCGAACAGACAAGCACTCTATATGATTGCACAAATCAAAAAACGCATGCCAAATCTTGAAA
>QKIB01000040.1 GCA_003249785.1 Acholeplasmatales bacterium | reverse complement strand
AACAGATAAAGAATTTCAAATACAGCAAAATCTCACATATGTTGTCTATCATGCCGAGTCAGGTGGAGATAGAGCAATAAGTAATGCTGATGAGCTTAGAAAATACAAAGATTTGTATGATGAAGGTGTGATTTCAAAAGCAGAATTTGAAATCAAAAAAAATGAATTACTTGCTGTAATAACATCAAGTCAAGTAATAACATCAAACCAAAAAAGTACTAATCTAATAATAAAGATAATAACTATTGTCATTATTTCTGGGCTTGTTGGCTTAATTATTCTCTCATTTATTTTAGCGGTTTTGAATGGGACAGCATGAAATTGACTGAAGATTATCCTTTTGGTCAAATCTCTTGTTTTTTGCTATAATAAATTGAGGTGAGATCATGATTCGATTTGGCGTTATTGGTGCTGGCAGCATCGCAAACACCTTCAGTTTGGCAATGAAGGCTACAAAACATCAACTTTATGCAATATCTAGCAGAGACATAGAAAAAGCAAAACAATTCCAACAGACTTATGGGTATGAAAAAGCCTATGGTAGTTATGAGGCAATGCTCAGAGATCCCAATGTGGACTGTGTCTACATTGCAACCCCTCATGGATTGCATTATGATCATATGATGCTTGCACTCGATTACAAGAAACCCATCTTATGTGAAAAATCATTCACGCTCAATGCCAAACAAGCTGAAGAAGTCTTATATAAAGCACAAGAGAAAAAGCTATTCGTCATGGAAGCGATGTGGACAAGAATGCTTCCTGCAATTCAAGAACTAAAAAAGACCTTGGATTCCGGAATCATTGGAACACTCACGCACATGGAAGCTAGTTTCGGTTTTGATCTTAGAAACAATGGCAAGGATCGCATGATCGATTTATCCCTTGGTGCTGGAGCACTCCTTGATATTGGTGTTTATCCCATTCATTTTGCACATTTAATCTTTGGTAATCCCAAGAGATTTGAAACCGAAGTCAAAATGGATCCCAGAGGATTTGACTTATCTGAATCCTTCACTTTCTACTATGAGAATCAAAAAGCAATCTTAGAAAGTTCAATGGCAAGCAACCTCAATCAAATCGCAATCATCTATGGAACAAAAGGTTATGTCAAAGTCCCACGATTCTGGAGTACAGATCAAGCAACGTTCTATGACCTTAATAACAAAGTGGTCAAAGAGATCAATCATCCCCATCTCGTCAATGGTTTCGAATATGAAATCAATGAAGCAGCCGAATGCATTGAAAAAGGGCAACTCGAAAGTAAACACATTCCTCACATGCTCACCATTGAGATCATGAAAGAGATGGACGCTTTGCGAAATGCCTGGGGTATGAAATTTCCAAACGAATAAAAATAAGCAGATGCAAAACACGCATCTGCTTTTTCATTTAAATGAGATGTAGATAGGTCGCAGCAATCGATGCTACGAAAATCAAACTCAAGATGATGATATTGATGATACTCATCGTCATCGCTTTTTTACTGTCGGTATTGCTCAAGATATTTCTCTGAGAGAAAATGAAGATGAAAATCATTCCAATCAAAACCAATACATGAAGTCCACCGAAAATGATGAGACCCGTTTGTCCTAAAACCACTTGATCAGCGAATCTGAAGACGGTTGAACTTACGTATTTCATGAGTCCCCAAGGAATCGCACCAACAATGGCCAACCCGATGACGGTAAAGAGCACACCGAGATATAAACCTTTTAAAAGGGACTTTCCAAAGGAGTATCCATCTCGACTAGCTGCCAAGACAAAGGCAATGAATGCGACACTAAAGAGTCCGTAACCGCCATATCTGATATAGAAACGCAAGATGTTAGCTGCTACGGTTGCACCTGCATTGGTTCCTGTAGGATCAAATAAAGCACGGATATTACTCATGATGAAGGCAAACCCAATCAAGAACAGAACCATGGCTGATCTGGTGATCAGTTTGTTTGCTCCAATCTTCTCTTCTTTGGAC
>QKIB01000066.1 GCA_003249785.1 Acholeplasmatales bacterium | reverse complement strand
ATAGCAACTCTTTGTTTCTGTCCACCGGATAGTTGATGAGGTTCTTTATCTAAGAATTCTTCCATGCCGACCAAATTGGCATAATGATGGATCTTTTCAACCATTTCATCATGAGGAATGCATTGATTTTCTAATCCGAATGCAATGTCGTGCTTGACAGTGACACCAACGAACTGATTATCCGGATTCTGAAAAACGATGCCAATCTTCTTTCTGATTTCAGCAATGTGCGCTTCATCGAGCAACATGTCATCAATTTCAATTGTTCCGGATGCTGGTGCCAATAAGCCGACCATCAGCTTGGATAATGTGGATTTGCCTGATCCGTTATGTCCTAAAATCGATACCCAAGTTCCCTTGGATACCGTGAGATTGACATGACTGAGGGCATCGTCGACACCATTATATGAAAAGCTTAGATCGCTTACTTTAATCATCAAATTCACCTGCATTTCGTACCCTAACATTATATCACGATACACGAAGATTATAAAGATAACAATCTTCAATTTTGCTGGTTTTCACTAAGTGAACGTTTAAATCAATCCTCATCACCCACAATTTAGAGAAAACCAACAAAATGAAGTAAATAGTTAGCGTTTTTCTCATTTATTATTTATAATAGATGTGAACATTAGATAGAGGTGAAATCAATGGTTAAACATTTTACAACAGAAAATTTTCAAAAAGAAGTGTTAGAAAGTGATGTACCGGTATTGGTCGATTTCTGGGCAACGTGGTGCAGTCCTTGTCTCAGAGTCACGCCAATTCTTGAAGATCTTGACAAAGAAGTCGGATCGACTTATAAAATCGGTAAGCTTGACGTCGATGCTGAATATGAAATCGCTGATGAATTCGGTATCATGAGTATTCCAACGATGGTTGTTTTCAAAAACGGCAAAGTCCATCAATCTGCCATCGGCGTACAATCCAAAGCAACGCTTAAAAAAATGCTAGAAGCATGAAAAAAATCGTAATCATCGGATACGGTCCTGCTGGGGCAACCGCAGCGCTGTATCTTAAAAGATATGGTCTAGAGCCACTTGTAATCGGTAAAGATCTCGGAGCACTTGAGGGGTATAATGATGTCGTGGAAAACTACTATGGTCATCCCCAACCTATTGTCGGTAGCAAGTTAATCCAAGCAGGCGTTGACCAAATCAAGAATTTCGGAATTGAAGTTATTACAGATTCTGTCATCTCACTCAAGCAAGGTGAAACTGGATTTGTCATCAGCACAACCAAACAAACATTTGAATCCGAAACCGTATTACTTGCTACAGGTAAGACCAGACAAACTTTAAACATTCCAGGGTTCAAGAAGTTCAGAGGCAAGGGCATAAGTCTATGCGCAACTTGTGACGGTTACTTCTACCGTAGAAAGAAACTTGCGATTGTTGGATGTGGCTTATACATGCAGCACGAACTCGAGTACTTGAATCGCGTATCACAAGATGTTACAGTTTTCACTCATGGAAACGAACTTCAGTGCGATGTGGAAAATCCCGTCATCACGGATAAAATTATCGGATTCAAGGGTGATGAAAAAATCTCACACCTTGTCACTGAAAAAGGTGAATATCCCATTGATGGTGTCTTCATTGCTTTAGGTGTTCCTAGTTCTATCGACTTTGCATCACAGCTTGGTGTCATCGTTGAAGGCAACAACATCACCGTCGACGAAAAGTATCAAACCAACATTGAAGGATTGTTTGCTGCCGGTGATATCATCGGTGGAAAACTACAGATTGCAAAAGCTGTCCATGATGGCATGATGGTTGCTGATACGATCTACACATATCTTAAGAACAAATGAAAAAGGCCTTGTTAAGCAATTAACAAAACCTTTTTTTATTTAATATTATTGACTATAATTTGCTATCATCAATACTGTCAAGATAAGCCTTGATGGGTTTGACGATGTCTTTGACTGTTCCTTTTTGGAATGGATTCTTTAAATTGGAAGCTTCCAATAATCCTAGGAAACTCTTTGATCCGCCTAAACGACATAGTGCAAGGTAGCTGTCTAAAGCTGCTTTTCTATTTTCTTGATGTTTGATCCAATATTGGAATGCACAGACCTGTGCAAGTGTGTAATCAATATAGTAGAAAGGTGCTTCGAAGATATGACCTTGTCTGAACCAATAAGTTCCTTTTTCCATAAATGCATCATCGCCATAATCTTTGAATGGCATATATTTCTTTTCCAATTTACGCCAAAGTGCTTTACGTTCATCTGGTGAGAGTTCTGGGTTTTCATAAATGTGATGTTGGAATTCATCAACCAAAACACCATATGGCAAGAATGAAACAGAACTTGCGAGATGTGTGAACTTGTATTTTGCAGTGTCTTCTAAGAAGAACTGGTCTATCCATGGCCATGCGAGAAACTCCATACTCATGGAATGAATTTCTGCAGCTTCCATAGTTGGCCAGCGATATTCAGGAATCAAATCTCTACTTTGATACACTTGAAAAGCGTGTCCCGCTTCATGTGTCAAAACATCAACATCATGAGAGGTTCCATTGAAGTTTGCAAAAATGAAGGGTGAACGGTATTCTGGGATATACGTACAGTACCCACCACCTTGTTTACCTGGTTTACTATCCAACTCCAAGAGTTCATGATCCAACATGAAATTGAAGAATTCTGCAGTTTGTGGAGACATCTCTTCATACATCTTCTTCGCAATCGCGACTTGCCATTTGCGATCTCCTTTAGGTGTTGGATTACCCGAAAGGAAAGAAAGTGCTAAATCATATGACTTCGGATTTTCGATGCCTAATCTCTTTGCTTTACGTTCTGTCAGATTTGTTACAAGTGGGACGATATCTTCAAAAATCTGGTCACGGTACGTCTTGACATCTTTTGCATCATAATCGGTTCTGCCAAATCGATCATATCCCAATTGAACAAAATTCTCATAGCCAAGTTTTTTTGCAATTTCAGTTCTCACCTTGACCATATCATCATAAATTCGATCAAACTTAGCTTCGTTGTCGCTAAAGAATTTGGAGACTGCAAGTTGTGCTTGATGGCGCACTTCACGGTCTTTATCTTGAACAAATGGAGCCATTTGGCTTAAATTATACGTGCCACCTTGAAATTCGATTTTTGCTGATGCAATCAGTTTTCCATACTCTGTGTTGAGTTTGTTTTCTTTTTGCATATCAGGAATGATTTCAGGTTTAAATGTCTTTTGAGCAAGTTCACCACGAATGAAGATCAAAGATCCAAAGACTTCTTCCAATGCTTTGCGATGTTCTGATTTTAAGCAATGTTCAATGAATTGGTGTTCATATTGTTGGAGATGTGGTCCGTTTTCATCAAAGAACTCCTGTTCTTTTTCATAGAATGCATCGGTGGTATTCAAACTGTTTCTGATAGCAACCAGATTGGCTTGTGTTCCAATGTAGTCATTGAGTTCAAAAACTTTGCGGATGGCTTCGATTTCTGTTTGCTGGTCCTTCCCTGTACCAATCAATTCAATTTGTTCTGAAAGTTCCTTCTTGAGTTTTTCAAGATCAGGTCTTTCATATTTGTAATCATTAAACTTTTCCATGTTAATACCTCTTTCTTTAGATTTCATTATATCTTTTTGACAGCACATAATCAACGCATGCGCATATGGTTATCTACTGTTCTTGACAACTTCAATAAGTTCTTTAATGTCGTCTGCCTTATAATCTGCTTCAACTGATTTTCTAGCATCCCCAACGGCAAATGCAAACATACCTGCTCTTTTGGCAGCAATAATCCCAGCAACTGCATCTTCAACCACCAAACATGCGTGGTCTTCTACACCGAGTTTAGTTGCTGCAACCAAGAAAATATCAGGTGCGGGTTTGCTATGGATGATATCATGTCCATCTGCAATCGCATCAAACGCATCGAAAAGCTTGATTTGTTTTAAAATGAATTGTGCATTTTTTGATGATGAACCGATGGCAACCTTTACTCCCATTTTTTTGAGTTTTGAGAGTACTTGTAAAACACCGGGTAAAATATGGGTTTCGTCCAAAGAACTCAATGATTTCACATAAGCTTGATTCTTGAATTCAGCAAGTTTTACTTTCTCTTCTTCTGAATATGATTGATGTGCTTTTTCCAGGATAATCGTTAATGACTCCATTCTGGAAACCCCTCTCAGTCTGTGATTGATAGTTTTGTAAAAAGGAATACACTCTTGATCAGCCATGAGTTTCCATGCTTGATAATGGAATTCATCGGTACTGACGATGACACCATCTAGGTCAAATATTACTGCTTTAATCAAAATGACTTCCTCCTCTAGTTATGCTGATAGTTTTGTAAAAATCTTTCCAGCTTTTTGATTGATGAAATAAACGAGTGGGCTTGCCAGAACCAGATTCACTCCAATCAAGATTAAAGCAATCCAGTTGAAGCTGAGTGAACTTGATAACAAGTAATAAATCAAGCCGTTGATGGCAATCAATGTAAACCCACCAAAAATACCAATGATAGCTCCAAGGCTTTGCTTGACAACTTCCATTTCGTTGACGAAATCAAACTTTGGAAAGTAGAGATTAACAATAGCATCAAATACTGAAATCAGAACTGCAAACACAAAGACCAAACCAATGAGGATCAGTTGTGCAACAATTGAATATCCAATGGATATCCCGAACAGCAAGATGCTGAGAATTCCAACAGGAACAATCAACAATAAATTGAATACAATTTTTGAATAAATAATGGTTTCTGCTTTAATAGGCAGACTCTTGATGATCCAGAAATTCTTGCCCTCAAGAGATAAACTGATTGAAGGTGTATAGGTCATCGAGACACAAAATGCAATCAGACCCAAGATCAATACTTCAGAACTGACTCCCGCTCCAACCATTTGAGATAGATACGATTCTATTTGTGTACGGTAGAAAAGACTTGCAACAGCAAGTACCGTCAAAATAACAGGACCGAAACCAGCATTAACAGCATAGCCAATTGAACTAAGGATTTTCTTGAATTCTTTTTGAACCAAAGTGACAAGCAATGTTTTTTCTTGATACTTGAGCGCTTTATTGTTCTTTCTAACATTTGAACGGATACCTCTTTGATTGGTTCGATTCACAAGTCCTTGAATGAAATAACTGAATAAACCAAAGAGTAAGACATGTGATCCTACAAGTAATGCGAGATCAACAAAACTGTGATTGGAAACTGAATTGATGAACCATTCAAAAGGCGGATAAGCTTTACTGATGCCAGCAAAAAGATTGATTTGTCCGGTGAATGGATTCACGTCGGTTTCATTGATTGAAAAAGACAACATGAAAATACCAATGAATACGACAAAGACGAGGACAATCGTCAGAATCTTACCTCTTCTGAACTTCGCAGTGAGTGTAGCAATCATCAATGAGATGAAAGACATCACAATCACGGGAACTAAAGGTACAGCAAGAAAAGCGATGATGAACATGATGAGGCTCAGTATGTCAAATCCCATCCAATAAAAGTATGAAAAGACGATGGGCAATGTCATAACAAACATTGAGATATACAAAATGACTAATAAAACAGATGCCTTTGCAAATAATATGGTTCTCGAATGAACAGGCAAAGGTGATAGGATATCATAATCCTTGTAATAGAATAAATAACCTGAAGCTCTGAATAGGACAATCATGATCGATAAGCCAATGGCATAGATGATGATAAAACTTAAAAGAATTTGTGTCTGGTTGATTTCATGGAGTGCTTTGCCTAAATCAAAGAACAAATATCCAAATGATCCCAAAAAAACAACAACGACATAGACGAGTACCAAACTCATTAAAATAGTTTTGGTTTTCGATTTCTTCAAATTGAATCCCATCAGTCGCTTTAGAGTGAAATTCTCTTTGAAGAACAACTTGAATAATTTAGTATACATTAGGATTCACTTGCGATTTCCATAAAGATTTGTTCTAAGGATTCATTCGCAATAATCTCTGCAGTAACACCTTGGTCGACAATCTTCCCTTGTTTGATGATCGCAACCTTGTTACACAATTTTTCTACAACTTCCAAAACATGGGTTGAAAAGAAGATGGATACGCCGCGACTACACATATCCTTGAATATCTCTTTAAGTTGAAAACTTGCTTGTGGATCCAATCCAACAAAAGGTTCATCCAGCAACAACAATTTAGGTTTATGAATCAATGCACTGATAATAACCAGTTTTTGTTTCATCCCATGAGAATATGAAGAAATCGGATTATGAAGAACATCAATGATGCCAAATAAGTTGGCATATTTATCGATTTCCAATTCTCTGGTTGCTGTATCAATTTTAAAGACATCTGCAATAAACTCAAGATATTGAAGACCCGTTAGGGATTCATAGATATCTGGATTATCTGGGATGTAGGCGATGAGTTTTTTAAATTCAAGGGGGTCTTTCTTGATTGACAGTTGATCTAAAAGAATTTCACCTTCATCAAAGTTGATGATTCCGGCAATGGATTTCAATAACGTCGTTTTTCCAGCTCCGTTATGCCCGATAAAACCGAATAAATCGCCTTCTTCAATGGTTAGATTGATCTGGTCACATGCTTGTTTCACACCGTCGTAACTTTTCGATACGTTTTTGATTTCTAACATATACATTCTCCTTTATGATGATGAACTGAAAACTCTAATCCTATTTTATCATAATCGGCAAATATTCATTAAAATCTTTGATTTTAGTTTTAAAAGAATTGAAAATAAAAAAGGCATGTGCCTTTTCTATGAATTCATCTTTATCCATGTACCCTCTGAAATGATCTCAACGCCACTTTCTGTTACTTTAATGCCTGTCTGATCATCAATCGCATACGCAGGAATACCAATTGATTTCGCCCACTTTTCCGCATTCTCTATGGTATTTTCTTTAAGCATCTCATTGTTGAGATGTGGAAATATCGCGAAATCAACGATACCTAAAGTTTGATCATCACCTGAAGGTTGTTGCCATCCAATAAACTCCACTCCAATCTTTGGTGCCATGATCATGGATCCAGCACTAAGTCCTACGTAAACAATATCGAGCTTTGGCAAAACTGTTGAAAACCCTGATTTTTCCATCCAATAACTCAAATACAGAGGGTCGCCACCATTGACGAGTAAAACGTCCGCCGCTTTCAGCGATGCCATCCACTGTTCTTTTGGCATGGAGTCACATGCTGTTAATTCTAGGATACCTATACTTTTCCATCCTAGTTCACACATCGGTGTTGGAGACTTCCCTGTATAAAAATCATAAGCAAGTTCTGCCCCATTAGGAAGTGCATAAGAGGATGTGCTGATACACAATGCTCGACATGACTTGATTGGTTTAGGCAACAAATCTTCAAGGGCTCTCTTAAGTGATTGATTTTGAATACCCGCAGAGGTCAACAATAAGTTCATAGCGTTCTCCTTCTTTGCGAATCTAATGATTGAATTCAATGATATCAAAAAGGCCGAATGGCCTTTGCTTAATTGATTTCGTATCTACCGTTAAATACCTGACTTAATACCATAGGATCGAGGATCATGGTTGTTGGGATGGATAAGTTGGTATAGAAAGCATCATTGCTTGATGTTGGTACTGTTCCCCAAATCTTATCTGCAAATTCTGGATGATCAACAAATGGATTACGGTTGTGTTGATAACTGTAGACAACATCGTTTCTGTGAAGTTCAAAACTATCCACTGGATCTTGTGCATTCCATTTGAGTAATGTATT
>QKIB01000097.1 GCA_003249785.1 Acholeplasmatales bacterium | reverse complement strand
AAGAAGAACAACGATTTTGATGCTACAGACTTCTGTTGGTAGTTATCTGAAAAGAAAATATCTGGTTTTCTATAGATATCAGGAGATTATCTTTTGATGATTTCCATTTTCTAGTATAATGAGAATAAAGGAGATGTTACTTTGCTAATTAATAACGTATTACTTCACGTCAAAAGAAATGATGTAGAAAAATCCAAAGGTAGTGTGATCATCACACATGGGATTGCTGAACACTCTGGTCGTTACGAAGAAATCACCAATAAACTCAATGAAGCAGGGTATTCAGTTGTCAGATATGATATCCGAGGACACGGACAAAGCCAAGGTAAAAGAGGGGCATTGAAATCCTATCATCAAACAATCGATGATTTACATGAACTCGTCAATGAGGAAAAGAAACTCAATCCCAAAAAGATTTTCATACTTGGACACAGCATGGGTGGGTTGATTGTTGATATGTATGCTGTCAAATATCAGGATGTTGATGGTGTCATCGCAAGTGCTGCACCTTCTAATTTCATCAAAGATGTTTTGCCATTCCGTTTTATCGGCTATAAGTGGTTGGGATGGGCAGCAAAGAAAACCAATTTTGCTGATGACCAACTTTCAAGAATCAAGTCTGTTGAAGATGAATATGTCGCAGATCCTTTGAATCTGAAGAAGTTTTATTTCTCATTGGCAGGCAACATGTTTGTCGGAGGGGTGAGATTCCTCAATCGTCATATAGACAAATTTGACGTTCCCGTTTTGTTCATGCATGGTGGCACAGATAAGATCGTTCCAACTGAATTCAGCGAAAGAATGTATAATTTAGTGCCATCTAAAGATAAACAACTCAAAATCTATCCTGAATCCTATCATGAAATATTTAATGATTTAGATAAAGAAAAAGCCTTTGCTGATCTAACACAATGGCTTGATGAACATTCGAAATAAGAAGGGAGCTTGAGATGAAAATAGCGTTTATCGGTACAGGTGTGATGGGAAAGCCAATGGCACTTCATCTGTGTGATGCAGGTCACGAAGTCCATGTTTACAATCGCACATACGACAAAGCAAAATCACTAGAACCTAAAGCTAAAGCATTTGATAACATCATTGAGTGTATCAAAGATGTTGATGTCGTCATGAGTATCGTCGGATATCCTTCGGATGTCATTGAAGTTTATGATACGGTGATTGAATATGCCAAAAAGGGCACAATTCTTGTTGATATGACTACGTCATCCCCTAGTTTAGCGATTGAATTATACGACATGGCAAAACAAAAAGGATTGTCGATGTTGGATGCACCAGTCACCGGTGGTGACTTAGGTGCCATCAAAGGGACCTTATCGATTATGGTTGGTGGCGATGAAGCAGCTTTCCATAAAGTGTTACCGCTTTTTAAACTCATGGGAACAACCATTACCTATATGGGACAACCAGGATCAGGCATGCACGCGAAACTTGCCAATCAGACTGTGATTGCCGGGAACATCATTGGAATTGCTGAAGCTTTGATTTACGCCAAAGAAAAAGGATTGGATCAAGAGAAGATGCTTGCAGTTATCACTGGAGGATCCGCAGGATCCTGGCAAGCAGCCAATAACGGTCCTAAAATGATTCATCATGATTATCAACCAGGATTTTATGTCAAACACTATTTAAAAGATTTGAAATTGGTTCTGGAAGAAAAAAAGGATCTGAAATTGGAAATGGTTGAAAAAGTCGCCAAAGCCTATCAAATTCTTTCAGATCAAGGGTACGCTGATTTAGGCACACAAAGCATCATCGAATTCTATTTAAAGAAAATGATGGTTGGAGGTGAAAAATCATGACCGTTGTCAATCTTCAATTTTCAGGAATCAATTGTTCCGGATGCATGACGGGGATTAGACATGCAATGCGTCATTTAAAAGTCAATCATTTTGAATATGACGACGCAACACAAAAAGGACAAATCGTTTATGATCAATCAGTGACTGATTTGAAACAGGTCATTGAGATCGTCAAACGTTTTGGACTAGAAGCTAAAGTT
>QKIB01000162.1 GCA_003249785.1 Acholeplasmatales bacterium | reverse complement strand
ATGATTGTTGCTGTTGTCATCAGCAATATTTTCCAAGGACGTATTGTCAATAATAAAGTCAGAGAAGCAAACATTGCTACTCAAGATAAAATTCGTGCATTTTTAGGCCAAGACCAATTTGATGATCTTGTCAAAGCTCAAGAAGCACATTATCAAGCATACTTCAAATTTAATGAAGAACCACAACCTGAAGAAACACAAGATCAAATTGAGCCACAACCTGAAGAAGTTGTTGTA
Source organism: Acholeplasmatales bacterium (assembly GCA_003249785.1). Classification (GTDB taxonomy): domain Bacteria; phylum Bacillota_I; class Bacilli_A; order Acholeplasmatales; family Acholeplasmataceae; genus Peloplasma. Next base: position 7,677 of record QKIB01000162.1, on the reverse strand, counting down.
GAAGAAGCAAAGGACAGTGATGATCAAGATGAATCAAAAGGCAATTAATGCAATTCGATTTTTAGGTGTTGATGCGATTAATCAAGCAAATAGTGGCCATCCAGGTATTGTTTTGGATGCTGCACCTATGGTTTTTCAATTATTCACTGAACATTTGAATATTGATGTTAAACAACCTAAATGGATCAATCGTGATCGTTTCATTTTGTCTGCTGGACATGGATCCGCACTACTTTATTCAATCAATCATCTGTCCGGATATAAAATTAGTATCGAAGATTTGAAAAAGTTCAGAAAATTAGGCAACACCCCCGGACATCCAGAATATGGGCATACTGAAGGTGTAGAAACCACAAGTGGACCGCTCGGACAAGGGATTGCTAATGCTGTTGGTATAGCAGTTGCAGAAGCGCATCTCGCTGCAAGATTTAATAAAGAAGATTATCCAATTATTGACCACTATACTTACGCATTATGCGGAGATGGTGATCTACAGGAAGGCGTCGCCCTGGAGGCGATCAGTCTTGCGGGTCATCTCGGATTGGGTAAACTGATTGTACTTTTTGATTCTAATGACATTCAATTGGATGGGAAAGTATCACTCGCATATAGTGAAAATCATAAACAGAAATTTGAAGCTATGAATTGGCAATACATCAGAGTTAATGATGGCAACAGCATTGATGAAATCAATAAGGCAATCAAAAAAGCAAAGAAAGAAATCAATAAGCCATCATTAATTGAAGTCAAGACAATCATTGGGTTTGGTACAAGCAATGCTGGAACAAGTAAGGTTCACGGTGCAGCTATCGGCCTAGCTGAAGCTGAAGCTTTGAGAAAAACATTGGATTGGCCATATGACCCATTTGTCGTACCTGAAGAAATTTACGCACTTTATCGTAAGAAGGTCACACTTCGTGGTCAACGTGCACATAAGCGTTGGAAGAAACTTCTGGAATCATATCAAGTGGCATACCCCAACGATTATGCATTATACCAATCATTCATGTTGAATAAACCTGTTTTGAATCTGGATGATTTTTCTGCAGAAGTTGAAAGTGCTGCGGATGCAACTAGAAATATCAGCGGAAAAATTATAGCCAAGTTATCCAAGCAATTTCTTAACCTAATTGGTGGATCTGCAGATTTAACATCATCAACCAAAGCAAAAGGTGCAGATGGCAATTTCGAAATCGAAAACCGTCTGGGAAGAAACATCAATTTTGGTGTAAGAGAACATGCAATGGGTGCAATGGTCAACGGGTTGGTCTTGCATGGCGGTTTACGTGTATTTAGTGGAGCATTCTTTGTATTTAGTGACTATATGAAACCAGCGATTCGTTTGGCAGCGATTATGCGAATTCCTTCGATCTTTGTTTTCACACATGATTCTATTGCTGTAGGTGAAGATGGACCAACGCATGAACCGATTGAACAATTGGTAGGTCTGCGCGCTATTCCAAACTTGAACGTGATTCGTCCTGCTGATGCAAACGAAACTTTAGCTGCTTGGAAGATTGCAATTGAATCTACAGATACACCGACTGTTCTTGTATTGACAAGACAGAATGTCGAAAAACAAGCGGGGACCTCTTATGAAGGTGTTAAACATGGCGGATATATTGTCTCTAAAGAAAAAGAAAACCTAGATGGTATTTTGCTTGCTACCGGTTCGGAAGTTGAGCTAGCCGTTCATGTTCAAAAAGAATTGAAAGTGTTAGGAAAAGATGTTCGTGTTGTAAGCATGCCTTCTCTATACTTATTTGAACAACAGACAAAATCATATCAAAAAGAAGTGCTACCCAAACGCTCTAGAGTGATTGCAATCGAAATGGGAAGCACCTTATCGTGGTATAAATATACACCATTCGTTTATGGAATGGATCAATTTGGAGCAAGTGCTCCAATGGAAACCGTTTTGGATCATTTTGGTTTCACCACAGAAAAAGTGCTCCAATACGTCATAGGAAAACTAACATAAAAAAAGAAGTGAACATATGATTTATGATGGCATCGTTGTAGGTGCAGGACACGCAGGTGTCGAAGCTGCACTCGCAATGGCAAGAATGAATAAGAATACAATCATTATCACAGGCAACCTTAACAAGGTTGCTTCTTTGCCTTGTAACCCATCAATTGGCGGGCCAGCAAAGGGCATTGTTGTTCGTGAAATCGATGCACTCGGTGGCCAGATGGCCAAAAGTGCAGACGAAGGACAAATTCAGATCAAGATGCTCAATGCTTCAAAAGGCCCAGCCGTTCGAGCACTGCGTGCTCAAATTGATAAATTAAAATATCCAAGAATCATGCTTGATGTTTTGAAACATACAGAAAATCTAACCATCAAGGAAGCGTTGGTTGAAAAGATGATTGTTACAAACAATCAGGTTTACGGAGTTGAATTAAAAGATGGTTTAATCATTGAAGGCAGAACGGTTATTTTGACTACCGGTACCTATCTGAGTAGTAACATCTTGATTGGTCATGAAAAAACATTAAGTGGTCCTCAAGGAGAACCAACAACTTTCGGGATCAGCAAACAACTCAAAGAGCTTGGCTTTGAAGTTATTAGACTTAAAACCGGAACACCTCCACGGATTGACAGAAACAGTGTGGATTATTCAAAAATGGTTCCACAACCTGGTGATGTTGAAAAACACACCTTCAGTTTTGATGGAAAGTTCTATGATGAAAATCCCAAAGAGTTATGTTACTTGACACATACGACACCAATAACACACGATATCATCAATGCTAATTTGAGCAAATCGGCGATGTACAGTGGCGTCGTTGAAGGCGTTGGCCCAAGATATTGCCCTTCAATCGAAGACAAAGTTGTTCGTTTTAGCGACAAAGATCGCCACCAAGTCTTCATTGAACCTGAAAGCATGGAAATTGAAGAACTGTATGTACAGGGACTATCGACCAGTTTTCCACGTGATATTCAAGAACAGATTTTAAGAACCGTACCAGGGTTAGAAAATGTCAAGTTTGTCAGATATGCCTATGCAATCGAATATGATGCCATTAACCCAATGCAACTTTATCCAACTTTGGAAACGAAGAAAATCACCAATCTTTTCTGTGCGGGACAGATCAATGGAACGAGTGGATATGAAGAAGCGGCTGGACAAGGACTCATGGCTGGTATTAATGCTGCTTTGAAACTTTCAGACAAAAAGCCTTTAATATTACATCGAAACGAAGCCTATATTGGCGTTTTGATCGATGATCTAGTAACAAAGGGTGTCCTTGATCCATATCGTTTACTCACATCAAGAGCTGAACATAGATTATTGCTTCGTCATGATAACGCAGAAATCAGATTAAGAAAATATGGGTATAATATTGGTTTAGTTGATGAAAAAACATATCAAAGATATGTTAATAAGATGGAGACTTATGAGAAACTCTGCGACTTTGTTTGCAGTTATCGCGTGATGCCTACACCTGAAAATAACGCATATCTCAAGACAAGAAATTCAGCACCAATTTATGAAGCTGTCTTGCTTTCCGACCTACTTAAGCGACCAGAAATCAATAAACAGGATATTCTGTTTTTCACACAAGAATCCTATAGTGAAGATGCTCTGGAACAACTTGAAATCAAAATCAAATATGAAGGGTATATTCAAAAAGCTATACGCGAAGCAGACAAAATGTTGCGTCTAGAAGACAAGATGATTCCTTTAAGTATTGACTATGCGAAAATTAAGAATCTTTCGTCTGAAAGTCGAGAAAAACTTGCTAAAATTAGACCACAAACATTAGGACAAGCCTCCAGAATTTCTGGTGTCAATCCCGCTGATATTTCCTTATTGCTTATCTACCTAGAATCAGGAAGTGGCTCGCGTGGAATTTAAAAATGCGATCAAGCCACTGTTGGATATTAATCCTTCAGAGAAGCAACTTCATCAATTCGCATTTTATTATCAGTTTTTAATCGACTATAATAAGATTACAAACCTAACGAGAATTACAGAAGTTGATGAAGTCTATTTCAAACACTTTTATGATTCTTTGACACTTGCGAAAACTATTGACTTGACTCAAATCAAGACGTTGTGTGATATGGGATCAGGTGCTGGATTTCCCAGTATCCCATTAAAAATCATGTATCCAGAGCTTGAAGTGACTATCGTTGATTCGTTGAACAAAAGAATTGTCTTTCTCAAACAATTGATTGAAAAACTGGGTTTAGATCATGTGGATATCTATCATGATCGGGTTGAAACTTTCGCACTGAGGCACCAAGAAGCATTTGATCTGGTCACTGCACGTGCGTTGGGACATATGACCTTGATATCCGAAATGGGTATTCCAATGGTCAAAAAAAACAGATATTTTGTAGCCATGAAAGGCGATCATTATGAAAATGAACTGATTGAAGCTAAGGACTGTATCGATCACCTTGGTGGAGTACAATCAGATGTTATCAAATATATACTACCAAATGGCTATGGAACACGATATCATTTGGTCGTTCAAAAAAACCAACACGTGAAAGGCTACCCTAGACCTTTTGCAGTTATGAGTAAAAAACCATTGTAAACTAAGGAGAAAACATGGGTAAGATTATTGCAGTATCCAATCAAAAAGGCGGTGTGGGAAAGACGACAACCAGTGTCAATCTTTCAGCAGCGCTTGCAGAAGTCGGCAAAAAAGTCTTACTCGTTGATTTTGATCCCCAAGCAAGTACTACAACAAGTTTGGGTATCAATCGCAGCATGTTATATTCGACCGTGTTTGATATTCTTTTAGGACAAAAAACCATTGAAGAAACCATCATACATCTACCTGAGTTAGGCTTGGATGTCATTCCTGCAACCATTGAACTTGCCCATATTGAAGTAAGGCTTGATCATGAAGACAGAGAATATATTTTAAGTCAAAAACTAAATGGCATCTCGCATGCATATGATTACGTTATCATCGATTGTCCGCCTTCTTTGGGGTTACTTACAACAAGTGCACTCTATGCATCCAATTCTGTTTTAATTCCAGTTCAGTGTCAATTTTTGGCGATTGATGGACTTACACAGTTACTCAATACCATTCGTATCGTTCAGAAAAAACTCAAGGTCAATAATCGAAAACTAGAAATTGAAGGTGTTTTATTGACCATGTTGGACAAAAGAACCAAAGCAGGATGGGAAATTGTTCATGAAATTAAGGACTACTTCAAGGAAGGGGTCTTTGATACCATCATCACAAGCAATGTTGCAGCCCAGGTTGCTCCAACATATGGGTTACCTGTCTTAACATTCGCACCGAAATCACCATCAGCAAGATTATACAAATCTTTAGCAAAGGAGATTGTGACCAATAATGAAAGATGAAAAAGTAGCAAGAACATTATCTGATTTGCTTCATGAACACCATGTGGATGATGTGTTGGAAGGTGAAGTCATTGACGAAATCAACCTTAGCGATATCAAGCCAAATCCTTTTCAACCTCGTCGTATTTTTGATGAGGAAAAAATCCAAGAACTTGCACAATCCATTCAGGAACACGGTGTTTTTCAACCCATCATCTTAAAGAAAGTCAAGCAAGGATATATTATTGTATCTGGTGAAAGAAGATTTAGAGCTGCACAACGTGTTGGATTATCCACAATTCCTTCGATCATTCGTCAATATGAAGAATCGAAAGTTGCTGAAATCGCACTCGCTGAAAATCTTCAAAGAGAAAATCTAACGCCGATTGAAGAAGCAGAAGCCTATAAGGTTGTCATGAATAATCTTAAATTGACACAGGCTGAACTTGCGGTAAAAATCGGAAAGAGCAGATCACACGTCACCAACACTTTGGGTTTGTTGAACCTACCTGAAGAAGTCCAACAGATGTTATTAACGAACCAGATCAGTATGGGGCATGCAAGAGCGCTCAGCAAACTTGAAGATGCACAACAAATCATCAAACTCGCTCATCGTGTGATTGAAAAACAATTGAGTGTCAGACAAATAGAAGAACTTACAAAAATCGAAATTAAAACCAACCAAATCAAAAGAACGATTGTACACAAATACAAGAATGAAGAAAAGCAACTCAGTGAATTGTATGGTCAGAAATTCAAGATTGATGATAAAAAAATTGTCATCTACTATCAAGATGAAGCTTTGGAACACATTCTTGAAAGGCTCATGAAAAAATGAAGTATACCATAGGAGACCATCTCATCACAAAAAAAGCACACGTCTGTGGATCGAATGAATGGGAAGTGTTGCGTATTGGTATTGATATCAAACTGAAATGTGTTCAATGTGGAAGAGAAATCATGATGTTCAAAGCTGATCTCGATAAGAAAGTTAAAACAGTAATCGAGCAAAGAAAATCTGAACAATCCTAAGCCTTTATAATAGTAATATTATTATAATAAATGCCAAATTTAGTCATGTTCTATCTACAATTTAACGTAATTAACACGATTGACAACCAAAAAAAGGAAAATATGAGGAAAGTTGTTGATTTTTTTAAACCGATAAGATAGAATATATAAGCAAGCCTAAAAACGGAGGGGTAGCGAAGTGGCTAAACGCGGCAGACTGTAAATCTGTTCCCTAAGGGTTCGGCAGTTCGAATCTGCCCCCCTCCACCATTCTATTTTATAGACCTTGTGGAAAATGAGGTTAAAATACCTCCAGAGTTATTGACAAGGTCATTTTATAATGATAGAATGAAAAAGCGCGTCGAGATAGGCGAGCAAAAAGGTCTTTGAAAACTGAATGATGATGAGTGTATCAAGAAACAAAAAAAAGAAGAGCTATTAACAAACAAAACATAAAAAATTTATGGAGAGTTTGATCCTGGCTCAGGATGAACGCTGGCGGCGTGCCTAATACATGCAAGTCGAACGCAACACTTCGGTGTTGAGTGGCGAACGGGTGAGTAACACGTAGGTAACCTGCCCTTAAGACGAGGATAACCGTTGGAAACGATGGCTAAGACTGGATAGGAATAGATAAGGCATCTTATATATTTTAAAAGACCTAGCAATAGGTATGCTTAAGGAGGGGCCTGCGGCGCATTAGTTAGTTGGTGAGGTGAGAGCTCACCAAGACGATGATGCGTAGCCGGACTGAGAGGTTGAACGGCCACATTGGGACTGAGAGACGGCCCAAACTCCTACGGGAGGCAGCAGTAGGGAATTTTCGGCAATGGGGGCAACCCTGACCGAGCAACGCCGCGTGAATGACGAAGTACTTCGGTATGTAAAGTTCTTTTATTAGGGAAGAATGGGTCACGGAAAAGTGACATTGACGGTACCTAATGAATAAGCCCCGGCTAACTATGTGCCAGCAGCCGCGGTAATACATAGGGGGCAAGCGTTATCCGGAATTATTGGGCGTAAAGGGTGCGTAGGTGGTTCGTTAAGTCTTTGGTGTAAGTGCAGTGCTTAACGCTGTGATGCTAAAGAAACTGGCGGACTTGAGTGTGGTAGAGGCAAGTGGAATTCCATGTGTAGCGGTAAAATGCGTAAATATATGGAGGAACACCAGTGGCGAAGGCGGCTTGCTGGGCCACAACTGACACTGAGGCACGAAAGCGTGGGGAGCAAACAGGATTAGATACCCTGGTAGTCCACGCCGTAAACGATGAGTACTAAGTGTTGGAGAAATTCAGTGCTGTAGTTAACGCAATAAGTACTCCGCCTGAGTAGTACGTGCGCAAGCATG
>QKIB01000103.1 GCA_003249785.1 Acholeplasmatales bacterium | reverse complement strand
TTTGACTATTTGGAAAATATCTTTGTGGTTGTCATGTTGACGACAGCAAATCTGACTCAAGGCTTAGTGGCAGTTGCAAGTCTCATGACGATCATTAAAGCGGTATTTTATGCCATCAATTATGGACTCGTGGTGTTTCTCATCATCAGATGGCGGTATCTTAAGGGATGCCCGATTCAGTTGTGGATGCAAAAAAGGAAAAAAAGGAATGAACTCAAAGAGTAGGCATAGCCTACTATTTTTTTTAGCTTATATGAAATAGAAGAAAACTGTTCGACATCTCATAGTGATCTATTTGATTTGTATAACTCGATAAATTATGTGATTTTTTCATCTTCATAATTCATTCATAATTGTTTTGTATAATAAAGTCGAGGTGATAAAAATGAAAAAATCAACAAAAAAATGGATCATCGTTAGCATCAGTATATTCTTTCTATTAATGATATTGCGTTGGGTTGGATTTTACTTCTTTGGATGGTTCAATTTCTACCCAGAATCACATATGATGGACGGATGGTTTGTACCACTTGGAATCTTTGGTATGATCCTTTTCTGGGTGTTTATCGTTTTGGTCTTGTTTTCACTGATTGATCGTCAATCAGAAAGAAAAAACGAACAATCTTTGACTACATTAAATGAACGATTGTCAAAAGGTGAAATTGATATTGAAGAATATGAGAAAATCATTAATAAGATTAAGGAGAATTCAAAATGAAAAAGTTAACAGTAATTATCGGAATTCTAGCTGTCGTAATTTTGGCTGGAGCATTCGTACTTCGAGCAACAGCAAATGAACAGACATTACCATCGCTCTATACGAATCTTGTAACCTATAATAATGATCGTTTCGGGTATGGCATGTGTGGTGGAGTGTATGACGAACAAAACAATTTTGAATGGCTGTATTTGCATTTGTCTACAACTGATCAACAACTTGTTGATGCAAAGTACACAGAATTATTGAGCACTTATGATTTTCAGACTATGACAGATGCACAAAAAACACAAGCAATTTCGGATATCAAAGCTGAGCTTGTCAATTACATCAACACACAAGGTTTTGAGATCGACATGATGCATGATTGAAGGTGAGCTTATGGATGACTATGTCATGATTATTAGAATCAATGGGATTCATTGTGTCGGTTGTTTGAATCGAATTAAGCAAGCTGCAATGAGCAAAGATGCCGAAACAGTTGATATCAATTTAGAAAATCATATTGCAAAAATCTATTTCAAAGGTGAACAGAGTGATTCAGAAGCAATCAATCAGGCAATCATCGATGCTGGATATGATATTGAATTATTGACGTTAGCAAAAGAATCGGAACTTAACATTTAAAAGATAGAGGCGATATCAACAGATCGCCTCTTTTCTATCTTTAGGCAGATTTTACTGACTTCAAGTATAATAAGAATAAGGGAATGAAATTATGAAATTATTAATTGTCGAAGACAACCTCAAAATTAATCAATTACTGACTTTATTTGCTGAACAAGATGGTCATCAGGTTGTTCATTGTTTTTCTGCTGAAGAAGCACTTGAATGGATTGAGAACCAAACGTTTGATGTCATGCTCACTGACTTGATGTTACCTAAGATGCAAGGTGAAGAACTCATTGAAATTGTAAGACGTCATAGCGACGTTTATATCATCGCAATTTCTGCAAAATCAAAAATAGAAGATCGTCTTGAAGTATTAGGACAAGGTGCAGATGATTATATCACCAAACCCTTCAGTGTTGAAGAAGTGATGTTGAAGATGAAGAACTTTAACAAAAGAATACAAAATCAAAAACCTTTAGTTCAGTCATATTTTCAAGGAGCGCTTGTCATTTATCCCATTAAGAGAGTCGTAGAAAATCATAAACAGCAAGTTCATCTTACAGGCAATGAGTTTGATGTCCTGCTTTATTTATCACAAAACCCCAATCGTGTTTTCACAAGAGAAGAAATTCAAGAAAATTGTTTCAACCATAGTGAAGCATACGATCGAGTGATTGATGCATATATCAAGAATATCAGACAGAAAATCAATAGTATTCACCGTTTGCC
>QKIB01000095.1 GCA_003249785.1 Acholeplasmatales bacterium | reverse complement strand
CCTTAAACCAAACCATCCACTGATCAAATCGGCTAAAAACCTCTTAAGCGAGTATGACTATTTTGCCGATGTAATGCCTTTTAGCATTTGGATCAGCGGAACGAACGGTAAAACCACGACCACGCAGATGCTCACACATCTACTCTCAAAACGCGGTGCTGTTTCTGGTGGAAATATTGGTACACCGCTGGCCGATCTTGATCACAATGCCCCAATCTGGGTACTGGAAACCAGTTCTTTTACCCTGCATCATACGCGTACAGCATCACCCAATATTTATCTTCTGCTTCCCATTACTCCGGACCATCTGGATTGGCATAAGACACCTGAAGCCTATGAAGCCGATAAACTTGCACCATTAAAAACAATGAAAGAAGGTGAATTGGCACTGATCCCTAAAGGGCTCAATATTCCACAAACCAATGCCTATGTCGTTGAGTATAATGAAAACACCTTTTTAGAAACCTATTTTGGACTTGACGCAAACAAACTGGCTTTTAGAGGTGCCTTTTTACAAGATGCTCTCTTGGCACTTGCCATTACCAAAGTCCTGTTTGACGAAACCGATTATGATCTGATCAATGCTTTCAAGCTTGATGCACACCGCCAAGAAGAGATCAAAGATCTTCAAGGACGTCTTTGGATCAACGATTCCAAAGCAACCAATCTTGATGCGACGATTCAAGCGATCAAAGGATTCAGCGATCGTAAGATACATCTTATTCTTGGAGGCGATGACAAGGGTGTAGATCTTACACCACTGTTTGAGTTAATGAAAGAGACTGACATAGTCATCTACACAATTGGGGCAAATAATGACAGGCTTTTGCAACTAGCAAACACATTTGGTATTCAAGCCGTAGAAGCCAAAACTATTGACAAAGCCGTTGTAGCAATCAATAAAGTCCATACACTTGACTCTGTTGCTCTACTCTCACCTGCTGCAGCCAGTCTTGACCAGTTCAAGTCATATAAGCATCGAGGTGAAACATTTATGGAGCTTGTTAGAACACTCTAAACAAAAACCAAACCTAATCTAGGTTTGATTATAATGAATTCATTATCAAAAGAAAGGGACAAAAAAGGATGCAGATTCTACTCATAAATACAAATCCTGTCGTATCAAGGCTTATCGCTCTGTGTACGCGACAGAATGCTATTGAGCTTACCGAAGTCTCTTCAATAGAGGAAATCGGGAATCATAAGTACGATCTTATTTTTATCGATGATGTAATTTTTACATCTCTTTCTGAACAAGACATCAAAGCTCTCCGCGCGGACAGAATAGTACTGCTCAGTAGCAAATCGGATTTCCAATCAGACGTTATCGATGAGATTGTCAAAAAACCTTTTCTTCCTTCCCAAATTTTAAATATTCTTGAAAGCCTTAAAAGTCAAGAAGAAGATCAGGAATCTGAAGAAACATCTTCTTCGGATAACGAAAAACCTCAACTTTATACGAATGAAATTCTTGATCTTAATGAAATAGAAAAAATCAAATCACTTCTCGATATGGGCGAGAATGAAGTTCAAAATGAACCACAATGGGCCAATGAAGAAGAACTTGAACGACTTAAAAGAGAGGTCATTAAGCAAAATCTCATTAATGAGGGGCTAGAGATTATTGAAGATGATATTATCAGTGCCGTTGAAAATGATGTGTCACTCAAAATAATCCATAATCATAACAGTTCGGTTGATGAACAAAAAGATTTCGAGGAAAAACTTCTAGAAGCAGTGAGTAAAATGAAAATCAAAAAGATCAAGAAACTGCTCAAAGGCGCTACTATTACAATCAATATCCAATTTAAGGATGAAGCAAATGCATAATTTCCTATCTAATAACGGCGCAATACTGGTACTTTCTGGCCCTAGTGGTGCAGGTAAAAGTACCATTATCAATGCCGCAAGTTCACAGATCGGGGAATATTATTTTTCCATATCTACAACAACACGCCAGCCGAGAGAAGGGGAAGTGCATGGTAGAGAATATTTCTTTGTAAGCCATGAAGAATTCGAAGAAGATATTAAAGCAGGTAACTTTCTAGAATATGCACAGGTTCAC
>QKIB01000028.1 GCA_003249785.1 Acholeplasmatales bacterium | reverse complement strand
CATGAACCCTCTATAGATTTGTTCAATTAAAATCAAGCGCATGAGTTGATGAGGAAATGTCATTTTGGAAAATGAGATTTGCTCATTTGCTCTACTGAGTACTGCATCACTTAATCCATAGGATCCACCAATCACAAACACCAAATCCCCAGGATGATAAGTCGTTTTTTGATCAATGAGTTCAGCAAACGATTCGCTGGAATGGATCTTACCCAAAATAGCTAGTGCAATCACCACATCAGAATCCTTAATCTTGGATAGGATGCGTTCCCCTTCGATGTGCATGCCATCTTTGGTTGCTTCATCAGAGACTTCAATCCAATCGATCTTAATAGGGATCTGTTTTTGATAGTACTCAATTCCTGTACTTAAGTATTTCTGATTCAGTTTGCCGACAACAATGATTTTGATCATAATTTGATACCTGGCAATCCTTCTTGAGTCGCATAAAAGACTTCGATCTTGGTTGGATCATCGAAGTTTTTGACAATGGATTCTTCAATATCTAAAATCGTATTGCAGTCTTCCGAAATATGTGCAATCACCCATTTACTGGGCTTTTCTTTGACGAAAAGATTCATCAGCCAAGCAGCATCATCATTTGACAAATGTCCGCGTTCACCCAAAATCCTTTTCTTAAGAAGAAAAGGACGTGGGGATTGCATGAGTTTTGTCGGATGATGATTGGCTTCTAATAGGTATAAATCTGCATTTTTCAAAAGGTCATGATAACTTTGATCCACATAGCCTGAATCTGTTAAGACAACCAGCTTTTTGTCCTCATGCTCAAGCACATAACCTACAGGTTCAGCGGCATCATGAGAAAGCATGAAGGGTGAAACATGAATCTCACCAACTTCAAATGGTTCATCTGCCTTAATGATATGTGTTCTTTCAAACTGATTCACCACATCAACAGGCAGAGCATCATAAGTCCCTTGCGTCAGATAAATATCTTCAAGTGCACCCTGCTTAAGAAGCATCTTTAACCCCATCACATGATCATGATGTTCATGCGTAATCAACAGTGATTTGACATCATAAAGATTCTCATCATAGGCTTGCATCTTGTTCTTCACTTTTTGATAACTAATCCCTGCATCCAGAAAGAGCTTAATATCGCCTACTTTTAAGTAGGCCATATTGCCTTTGGATCCACTGGCTAAAATAAAAACTTCCATACGATCACCTTCTTCCATGATAACATAAAAAATATGTGATATTATCAAATAAGATGAAAGTGGTTGCAATACCCCCTAAAAAATGCTATATTATATTTGCTTGTATGAAATACACTGAAGGAGTGAACACAATGAATCAAATCAAAAATTTAAGGAAATTGGCTATATTTGTGCTAGTATCAGCCGGTTTACTTACATTAGCTGCATGTAGCAGCTCTGAGGCTGTCCCATACGGTAGTCTGACAGACAACGCATATATGACCGTAGGCGACGTTACCGTCTCAGAAAAGGAACTATACAATCAATTACGTTTGCAAGGTGCCTCTGTTTTAGCAACCATGATTGACGAACAGGTTTTCGCAACACAACTCGCAACTGTCACTCAAATGTTAGCTAGTGGCGATGCAGACTTAAACTCATATTTGGATGATACGGTCAACTCAGCAATACACAGCACATCAGATGCTGATGCTTTAAAGACACTGTATGATGAACATCCAGACCAATTTATTCGTGATATTGAACAATATGCAGATTCATTGTATTTGCTTGATAACACACTAGACATCAACTCAATCATCTCTAGTATTGAAAATCTAGCTTCTACTCAAGCCAATGCGTACAGCGGATATTCAAGTATTCCTTTGATGGTTGACAGATATGGATTAAGAGTTGCTGAAAGATACTATGCACAAGATCTTTTAAACTCAGAAGTTGCTGATGAAACAAGCGACCAATACATCTCAGCAGATGATATTCTTGCTTATTACAAATCAAACATGATGGACCAATATGACGTCAATGCTTTAGTCATCAGATTCATCAATTTGAATGAAGCAAATGCTGCATTATACCAGGAAAATCTGAAAGCTGACTCTAAAGGTCTTTGGTACAAGATTCCTGATATCAGAATTCTTCCAGGCAATCCAGGATACATTGACTTAACAGATGAAACCCCACAATCCGGTTACAAACATGTTAAAGACATCCTTGATTCTCTAGGCATTCTTGGTAAACTTGGCACGAACTATGAAGATCGTGCACAAATCAGCGTTGCTGATTATGAAAATTACTACAAGGCATATGTTATTAATACAAACAGAACAGATGGTCTATCTGATGAAGCTTTAACAACAGCACAGGTTAAAGATGAATTCGTTACCATCTATAATATCTTGAATCCAGCTGCTCAAGTTGAAGTTGCTGTCGACGGTTCAATCGTTGGTGTTGCAGGAAGTGAATTCTCTTCTTTATACACTTATGATGACCTCACAACCATCAACACAAGCTTAAGATCTCACATCTATACTACTTTGGTTTCAGAAGCTTCTATGACAGATCCTAATGATACAACCAATGGTAAGCCATATTCTTCAAGAGTTCAAACATTCGGAACTTCTCGTTACTTAGTCTTCAAGCTCAGTGATGACAGTGCTTCTCAAGATCTCGTGTATAACGCAGATTCTGAAACCTTCATGGATACACCAGAAGCTCAAGCTGTTCAGGATCAAATTCTTGCTGATATGACAGATGCTAAGTTGACTTCCACTTACATTTCAGACAAAGTCAATGCTATGTATGAAGATATGAATCTTGATATTTATGATTACGTTGTTCGTACATTCTATGAAAAATCCTATGGATACACTGGAACAACTAAAGATAAGTCAGGCGATATTCTTGCAACTGCAGACGATATCACTATCACTGTTGATGATTTCTATGCAAGATTAGAAAAGACCTATGGTATCAATTTATCCTTAGACCTTGCTTCAAACAAACTGTTTGAACAAAGTACGAAGTACACAGTCAGTGATACCGATATGGCTGATTATCAATCACAATTTGAAGACATCATCTCCCAATTCTCTGCTGATAACTTCTCTTCGAATGGTTATCCAGCAAGCATGGGCAGACAGAACTTCTTACTTCTTGCTTTCGGTTCTACTTCCAATGAAGAAGCCATCAATCAATTGTTTGTTTATCCAGACTTAAGACAACAATACTTAGATGACAAAGAAGCTCAGTACACAGATGTTTACAGCAAACTTGCTGATCTTGCTGCACTTCAATACAACAACTTTGAATCCATCAATGTCAGCCACTTACTCATTTATTTCGATAAGAACGGCGATGGCACACCAGATGATCCAACAGCATATCTTGACAGTTTAGGTGCAACCAGTGCTGCTCAAGTTCTTGATGGTTTGACAAATCTTGTACAACTTATCTATTCAAGACTTGGTAATTACACAGGTATGGCTGCTGGTCTATCAGCAATCGCAACTGAATTCAACAATTCAGGTCGTATTGTAACAGGTAGCGTTACACCTCCATATGATTATCAAATCGAACAATTATGGGCACCATATCGTCAATTAGGTTTCTATCTCAAATATGAAACCATCTCATCAGCAATCACAAACACTTCAAACTTCATTACCGGTTCTTCTGTTCTAGACCAAGTCTTCTATGACCGTGCAATGCAAATGTTAACAACCCTACAGGGTATGGCTGATGATGAATCCAAGTTCCCATACTTAGATCTTTATGATAGCGTCATTACCAATGCAGCATTAGACGAAGTCAAATCAGCCTTTGGCTGGCACTTGATTCTTGCAACATCTGTTGCTGACAAGGTTTCAGCAATCTATGATTCTGCAGATGACGAAACAGGTAAATATGTCAGCGCTGACGGTACACTGAATGCATACAACAACACATCAGAAACACTGACTGCATCTCAAGTTGAATATTACATCAAAGAATCAGCAACGGATGAAGGTGTTGTATTACCTACAAATGTACAATCTGCAATCACTGCATATTTGACTCCTGTATTAACTCGCTATACAAACCAATACATGCAACGCGAACTCATCTTCAAGTTACTTGCTGATGCATCTTTCACTGATTCAGCTGATATGACAAGATTCAATACCATCAGAGAAATCAACAGACGTCAACTCAATGAATACATGTTATCTTCAACAGGATACTTTGATCAGAATTATGATAACCTTTATGGTTCATGGTTCTCTATCCTAGAAGGATAAAAACAAACCAAAATAAAAGGACTGAAAATTTCAGTCCTTTTTTTATCGTTTTAAGATGCATTCCGGTTCATCGTATGCTACGTTATTGACGAGCGGAGAGACCTCATAACTTTTCATTACCTTAGCATCATAAGGTTTTAAGAGTTGTGAGAGTTCATCTAAATCCCTATTCTTAGGATCCAGCCAAACTTTAAGATCATCATCTGATAAAATCACAGGCATACGTTCATGAATGTCTTTCATGAGATCATTGGCTGAGGTTGTGATGAGGGTTGCTGTATGTAGTTTGGAGCCGTCAGGTCGTGTGAAGGTCGAATAAAGTCCGGCAATAGGAAAGATTTTCTCTTCTTTCATTAAGATACGCATCGGTTGTTTTCTGTCTTTTTCTTTCTTCCATTCATAGAATCCATCCGCTAAGACAACGCAACGCTTGTGTTCAAAAGATGATTTGAATGCTGATTTATCTTTGAGCGTTTCAGCTTTAGCATTGATGGTCTGATAAGGTGTTTTTTCATCTTTGGCAAAGGGTGGAATGAATCCCCATTTGAGATATCCAACACGATTTTTCTTTCCGTCGTTGATGATAGAAATGATTTCTTGACCTGGCGCGACATTATATCTAGGAACATTGAAATCACTTTTCGCATCTTCAATCTCATAATAATCTGTTAGATACTCTTTAAGTTCATCTAAGGTAACAGTAATGGTGAATCGTCCGCACATCAGTGTTCACCTTTTTTCTTTTGAAGCTTGCCAAATTCATAAATTTCAGTTTTTTCAATCTGGTAATTTTCTTTATATCGGGTCCATGGTCCATGTTTTTGACTGTTCAAAAAATGTCCTATGGTCCATAGACTGCCATCTGCACGATAAAAATCCCATTGACCTTCCATCATTTCATTGATGAACTTGCCTTTGGCTTTGATTAGACCGGTTTTATAATACACGGTTAAACAATGATCATCGATATGATAAACAGGTTGTCCATTGGCATAGACTTTCTTTTCCAACATAAGATCACCTCTATTTTTATTATACCAAAGCTTTTTCAAACCGTTCTCAAAAACAAAAAATCCCCAACGGGGATTATTTGTCTTGTATTTTAAGTTTGACTTCAAAACTGGTATAGGATCCAACAACACTGTCGCATGTGATCTTTCCACCATATCCATCCACAATGGATTTCGCGATGGATAAACCTAAACCATAAGAATTGGGATTTGCTGATCTTGATTTATCACCCATATAAAATCTATCGAATACATTGGGAATGTCTTCTTTTGGAATCCCGTTTCCAGTATTCTTTACGATTAGGTGAACGAAATTATGATTGGTCTTCATATGTACTTCAACAGATCCGTTTTGTTCATTGTATTTGATAGCGTTATCGATTAGAATATGCAAAAGTTGATTGTAGTGTTCTCTAGACATCCAAGAATTGATGTCTTTTTCGATATCATAGTTGAATGTGATGTTTTTCTCATAGGCTAACGCTTCAAAACTTAAGATAACACTTTCTGTTAATTCTGATAAATTGAGTCTTTCTTTATCTAAGGTCGAATGATTTTGTTCAGTCACTTTTGCAAGATATAACAAATCTTTGGTGAGTCCGTTCATTCGATCAGTTTCAAACTTGATGTTATCCAACCATTTTTGAGTTTCAGGCTGTTTGACTTTAGAAAGCAAGACATCTGTGTTGGTGTTGATGATTGCCAGTGGCGTTTTCAATTCATGAGATGCATTGGAAATGAATTGTCTTTGTTTGGTGAATGCTTCATCAATCTTGGAAATAGACCGTTTCGTGATAAAGGAACTGATCACATAAACCGCAGCGAATCCAATCAAGAAGATAATTGCGAAACGTATGATCATGTTGTTGAGAATATCATGTTCTGTCGAGATATCGACATATGCATAAATCTTATATGATTCAAAATCACTGGTTTGATATGCCCAATAACTGCCATCCAGTTCAAATTGGCCTTCTGATTTATTGGAAACATCTAGAGCACTCTGGAAGAAAGCATCTGTTGTTGTGAATTGTGCTTGTGTGGCGACGATGGTATCGTTTAAATCGGTGATAATGATGAAGGAGACAGTACGTTCAGGAATGACGTTCCCATCCGAAGGATTGGGAACGGGACCAGGGTTACCGATGATTAGATCTTTTGCCTTCCCGATAATAAATGAGATTTCTTTGTCGACTGTTGATTGAATATTCGCATAAGAAGATAGATACAAAGATGAAAAGACAATGAGGAGTAAAACGGTGAGGATTGAAAGATTGAGGAAAAGCATGTTGCGTTTGAGTTCTTTAAACATCTGGATTCACCTCAATCGAGTATCCGACATTTCTCGTATTCTTAATGATGACATTAGATCCTAGATACTTTAATTTTTTGCGTAGAAAGGAAATATAGACTTCTGCATTGTTGTCATCAGCAGGAGAGTCATATCCCCATAAAGTGATGATGATCGTTTCTTTGGGGACAATCACGTTTTTTCTTGCCATAAGCAATTCGAGTAGCTGTCCTTCCAAATTGGTGAGTTCCACGGATTTCTGATCCTTATATAAAAGATATTTAGAAAGATTGAAACTGATATCGCCAAATGTTCGAATTTCGGTTTCAAAGTTTGTGTTTCTACGGCCTAATGCTTTAACTCTGGCAAGTAACTCTTTCGTATTGAATGGTTTAGGTAAATAGTCATCTGCACCTAAATCAAGGCCTTTGACCTTATCTTCGATCTCAGATCGTGCTGTTAACATCAGAACTAAAGACTTATTGCCTTCTTCTCTGATTTTTCTTAAAACCTGAAATCCATTCATTCGTGGCATCATCACATCTAAAATGACCAGATCATAAAGACCTGTCATGGTATAGTAATAGCCATCTTCACCATCATAAACAGTTTCGACGGTATAGTTATTTTCTTTTAAGATATGCGCGACTGCTTCTGCAAGTCGCTTTTCATCTTCAACAATTAAAATACGCATTTGCTATTCACCTTCTGCTCAAATTAT
Source organism: Acholeplasmatales bacterium (assembly GCA_003249785.1). GTDB lineage: Bacteria > Bacillota_I > Bacilli_A > Acholeplasmatales > Acholeplasmataceae > Peloplasma. The sequence goes on along the minus strand of QKIB01000028.1, from coordinate 722 downwards.
CGCAAGGTTTACTTAAATAGACCTTAAAATTTTTTAAATTAAGGTTGATTTAAGTTTCGCTTTGTAAACTATGGGTGTAACAAGGAGGTTCCCTATGTCAACATTCAACAGACTGGAAAACAAATATGTCATTAATCAACAACAATATGAAATGATCAAATCTGCTTTTCAAAATCACATGATTCCAGATCAATTTACCGATGGCCATTCATATCTCGTCAGCAACATCTATTATGATACCGAAGATAACATGCTGATCAAGAAATCCGTTTCAAAACCTGTGTTTAAGGAAAAACTTAGACTCAGGGGTTATGGAAAGCTCAATCAAGATTCCATGGTCTTTCTGGAAATCAAGATGAAGATTGAAGGTAGTACCGGAAAAAGACGGACACAGCTTTCCATTGATGATGCGGAAATGCTAATCAAGTATCAACAACTTCCTGATCTCAAACCTTATCATCATCTTCAAGTCTTAAAGGAAATCTTATATCTCATTAAGAAATATCCATTAAAACCAGCACTTTTCTTATCTTATGAAAGAGAAGCATTTTATGAAAATAACAATAGTGATTTAAGAATCACATTTGATCATGATATCATCACGAGAAGATATGATTTCGATATCACAAAACGTGATGAAGGGACACCAATGATTGACAATACCCATTATATCATGGAAATTAAGACAAATCACAACCTACCGATGTGGTTAACTGAGGTGT
>QKIB01000043.1 GCA_003249785.1 Acholeplasmatales bacterium | reverse complement strand
ATCGATTTTAACAGTAATCACTTTTTCCTTTTCAGCACGGTTGATTGCTAAAATACGGTGTGGTCTGATCTTATTTACAGCTTCGCTATAGTCATAATACATCTCGTAAACCTTGCGGTCATCAACTGCATTTTTCTTAACGCTTGTCACAACCATCCCGTGACTAACCATTTCAGCACGGAGTGATTTTCGATAGTTTGCATCATCAGAAATCATTTCAGCAATGATGTATTTCGCACCTTCAATCGCTTCATCTTCTGATGCGACTTGATCGTTTAAGTATTTTCTTGCTTCTTCTTTGACATCTTCAAAAGGAAACATTAAAAGCCAGTTGGCAAATGGCTCAAGCCCTTTGGCAACTGCTTCAGTTGCTTTAGTCTTTTTCTTTTCTTTAAATGGACGATAAAGATCCTCGACTTCAACCAGTTTCTTGGCTGCAAGGATTTCTGCTTTCAGTTCATCGGTGAGCATGCCTTTTTCATCGATGAGACGCATGACAGCTTCTTTTCTTTCGAGTAAATTATTGGCATACTCCCATTGTTTGAAGATTTCATTGATCTGTTCTTCATCCAATCCACCGGTTGCTTCCTTACGATATCTTGCGATAAATGGAATGGTGTTGCCTTCGTCAAGCAGTGTTAAAACCGTAACTATCTGCTTTTCTCCAATAGAGAGTTCTTTCTTGATTTCTAAGATGATTTGTTCGTTCATAGACGCCTCCTTATAGCACAAAAGGGCTATGCCCTTTCGTTTGAATGTATGGATTATAAACTGTTGATTTCGTTGACGATATCGACGACTCTAGTTTCAGTTTGGAACGTTTGAGCATTGATATCAAAGATAACGAGTTGATTATCTTTGGTTGAATCTAAGTTTAAATGTGAAATGGCTGCTGTGGTAAACACATTGGCATTGACATCATTGTCTAGGTCAAAGAATAAGAATGCCATGGTATCAAGATTTTGTACACTTTCAATCGCAGCTTGTATATCAGGATCAATTGCACTACTTCTGTAGAAGTATATATAAACCATGTCGTTACTATTGAGCACAGTTCTTAAATCTGCATAGTCGTCATTCCCATTGAATTGAGTGAAATCACCATAAACACCATATTCGTCTTGAGCTGTGATGTAGGTTAATTCTGTGATTGTGATCGATAGATTATCCTCATATGGATTGACTGCGGTGTCTGTTTTAGAATATTGAATGACCAGAACAATCGCAAGAACAATCAAGGTGATGGTAATCACCGACATCCCGATGCGATAGAACATGATTTCATTCTTTGTAGGTTCTCTTTTTGTGTTTACTTGAATAAGTTCTTTTCTACTCAGTGGTTTTTTTGGTTCTTCTTTTTTTTGAATCTTTGATTTTGATTTTTTAGCATTTTGCTGTACGCGTGCCATAATGTCACATCCTTGTCATAGAAATTATACCGAAATCCCATAAAAATTACAACAGTATGAGAAAATATGTTAAACCTTCTCGATTAAAACGTATGCAATAGCATACTCACTCGTGTGAGAGATCGAGATATGAAGTTTTTCATTCTCCTTGAAAAAGTCGGTTTTGATGTAGGGTTTTCCACTTTCATGGTTGAGGACTGAAAAGTCAACATAGTTGGTATCTCCGGGACCTTCACCAATGGCTTTGAAGATGGCTTCTTTAGCTGCAAATCGTCCACCAAGATATTCGAGTTTCTTTTGTTCATTTGTGATCTCATCAAAGATGACTTTCTCCAAAGGAGACAAGACACGGGTGATGAATCTATCATTCATCAACGTCTTGATCCGATTAAGATCCACAAGATCAATACCTATCCCTTTGATCATGAGCTTCGTCCTTCTTTGATTTGTTCTGCGAGTTGTCTGATTTTCATGAAGCGATGATTGAGCCCCGATTTACTGATGGTTTCACCATAGGTGGACTCATAAAGTTCTGTTAAATCGGTCAAACTGGACTCAGGATTGTCTTTTCTGAGTTGCATGACCATTTTCATCTTCTCGTTAATGTGATGCTCTGGAATGAACGTTTCGATGGTTTCAATGTCTTCTAACTGCATGTTTGCAGCAACAAACACTTTCTTCTCATTGGCAATCTCACAGTTCATGACACGATTGATGGAATTATTGAAATCACGTTTGATTCTGATATCTTCGAATTGGAAGACAGAATTTTGTGCACCAATCACCTGAAGAAAATCACTGATATGTTCAGCATCCTTAAGATACGCGATAAACCCTTTTCTTCGGGTTGTAATACGTGCATTCAAGTCAAAGGCATTCATGAGTGATTGGATGAAGATGATCTGCTCTGAACTTTTAGCAAAGACTTCCAAATGATATTCTGCAGTCTTCGGATGGTTCACAGAACCACTGGATAGAAACGCTGCTCTCAAATAAGCACGCTTCGCTTCCACTGACTGAGTTGTTAATTCTTGATTGTCAATTGGATTATCGAATAACCCATGTTCATTGATGATATCTTCAACTTTACTTTGAATTCTGATAATCACGGTCTGTCGTTGATTGAGTTTAACCTGCTTTTGACTCATCAGGGTTGTTTCTGCTTGATATAGAGTTCTTGTTAACTGTAAAAACCGTCTTGCGACAGTTGGATTGTTTGTCTTGAAATCAAGCATTTTATGCTTGTTTTCAATATGAAATTCAGTATTGAGATTGAGGAATGCTGAAAATTCAGCAAGTTGACCATCAAGCTCAACCGGAACAGTGACAAGTTCCTCTTTTACAGTACGTGCAAACGACATTTTATTCCCAGGATTCCAAATATCTCAGGCAGTTCTGTACAGCGATTGCACCATCAGCGGTTGCAGTAACAACCTGACGGATCTGCTTGACGATGACATCGCCAGCTGCATAGATACCTGGAACTTTCGTTTCCATTTTTTCATTGGCTTCAATATAGCCATATTTGTTGGCAATGCCCAGATCTTTGACCATGTCAGTGACTGGTACCAAACCAACATATTCGAAGACACCATCGCATAAAATAGTTTCTTCTTCGTTCTTGTCATTCTTAAGAACAACACCGGTCAAACCTTTGTCATCCATCAAGAACTTCTTGACAACTGTTGAATATCTGTAATCGACATTCTTCTGTTTTCTAATGATATCTTGAGCTTTTTGATCAGCTGTCAAGTCTGCAAGATTTTGAACGACTGTGACGTGGGTTGCTAAAGTTGATAGGTAAGTTGCTTCTTCAACAGCAGAGTTTCCACCACCGATAACAACAACCTTACGGTCTTTATATAAAGGACCATCGCAGATTGCACACCAACTGATCCCGTTCATAGCTAATGCATCTTCATTTTCAACACCCAATCTTCTTGGGACATTGCCTGTTGCAATAATAACTGCTTTGGTTTCATAGGTTTCATTCGGTGTGATGACTCTTTTGATTTTACCATCGTCTTCAACTTTGGTGACTTCATCATAGATAACTTCAACACCAAGATCATAGGCATGATCAATCATCATGGTTGCAAGTTCATATCCTGCAACTTTCTTAGCACCTGTATAGTTTTCAATTTCATTGTATTTGGATAATTGTCCACCTGGTGTATCCTTTTCAAACATAGCAACCTTGAGGTTTGCTCTTTTTGCATAAATGCCTGCAGTGATCCCTGCAGGACCTGTACCAATAATCAGTACATCGTATAACATAACTATTCTCCTTCTAAACTAAATCTATTATATTATCTAACGCATCAATCACAAATTCAGGATTCACTTGAAGCATTTCTTTCAGACGGTGACTATAAGTCACCGCACAGGAAGCGATGTTCGCCTGTTTTGCTGCTGTGATGTCGTTTTCGTGATCACCCACATAGACTGTGGTTTCTGGATCTGCATCAAAGAGATCCATGGCTTTTAATAAGGGGTCAGGATTAGGTTTGTGTTTTTCAGTATCCTCATATCCGATGAGTCCGTCCACATAAGGAAGAAGTCCTGTAAGCTCCAAATGATAGGTTGCTACATGACGCATCTTGGATGTGACAACACCGACTGTGCATCCCATCTTCTTTAGGGTTTCCAAGGTTTCTTTTGCCTTAGGATATGATTCTAATCCTGCTTCAATCTTTTCATTGGATGTCTTTCTGTAGAAAGTGACGATTTCATCGACTTTCTCTTTGGAATCCGTATAATTCCCAAATGTTGTAAACAGTGTGTGACCGAGCATATTCGTTAGAACAGAATCCGTGAGTTCAACTTCTGGAAAATATTTTTGAAAGGTTTCAACAAACGTTTCTAAGATAATCTCCGTCGTCTTAATCAGAGTTCCATCCAAATCAAACAGTAGGGTTTTCATCCACCGGCTCCTTCACCTGGTTTTCAACAAACATGTCTACGTAATAAGGTTGGTCTTTATAGTAGAGTTTCTTACCAATGATAATTCCAATACCACCCAACATGAATAATCCAAGGGATAAAACAACATTGGTTGGTAATCCAAACATTCTTAATGCATCATTAGGATCTCCACCGGTTCTAAGAGGTTCAATGATGGCACCTCTGCCGAATCCATACCAAATCAAGTATAAAGCGAACAAGTCGCCAACCTTGAGGATTCTCTTACGTCTTAAGATCAATAAGACGATTAAGCCAACAAGATTCCATAACCCTTCATACAAGAAGGTTGGATGGTGATACGCACCATCGATATACATCTGGTTCTTGATGAATGGTGGTAGGATATCCAAGATAAACTGACTTTGAATGACTGGGCCATATGCTTCAGCATTCATGAAATTGCCCCAACGTCCGACGATTTGTCCGACCAAGAAGCCAATGGCTAGAATGTCAGCAAGCAACCAGAAATTCAGTTTCTTTCTCTTCGTATAAATGATGACGAAGATGAGTGCGGTAATGACCGCACCATGAATGGAGAGTCCTCCATTATGGATATTAATCAAATCATAGAAACTATGATAGCTTGGTGCTGGATCAAAAATGACATAGTAAATACGTGAGCCAATGATAGATAGTGGTACCGCCCATAAAAGTGCATCAAAGAGTAAATCCGTACTCCATCCCACTTTCTTGAATTCAAGATAAGCAAGATAAGCACCCATGGTCAATCCGGTTAAAATGAAGATTGCATACCATGCAATTTGGGCAAATCCCAAATCAATGGCAATCTTGTTGTAAGGGACACCGGTTTGAGTCATCACAGCAATCATGATGAGTGCGATAAAGATGACAATCATCCCTCCATATGTATAAAATGTCTGTCTGTTCTTCTTAATGTAATCAATCATCTTCGTCTTCATCCTTTCTGATGCCGCGTGCCTTAAGGGCGACTGCTTTAGTTAACTCGGTTGCTGCATCATACCCTAAATGTTTAAGTTTTTGGTTCATTGCTGCACTTTCAACAAGTGTTGCAACGTTTCTTCCTGGTAAAACAGGAATGGTAATCTTCGCTATTTCCGTATTGAAGATCTTGATGGTTTCAGTTTCAATGCCGAGACGATCATAATGTTTGCCTTTTTCCCAAAGCTCAAGTTCTACGACAAGACGGATCTTTTTATTTTCACGATAAGCACCAGCTCCGAACATTGAAACTACATCGACGATTCCAATGCCTCTAACTTCAATGTACTTCTCTAAAATCTTAGGCGCACTTCCCACCAAGACACCAGGTGCAGCTTCAAAGATGTCAACACGATCGTCACTGACTAAAAGATGTCCACGTTTAATCAGTTCAAGTGCGGTTTCACTTTTCCCAATACCGCTTTTACCCGTAATGAGTGTGCCCATCCCATGAATATCAAGCAAGACGCCATGAATACTTGTTCTTGGTGCAAGTTTGGAGTGTAGGTACGCATAAAGCTGTCCGTTTAATGGTGTTGTTCTGATCTTGCTCTTCATGATAGCAACATTATACGTGTTACCAAGATCAATCATCCAGTCTTCCACATCCACATTGATGGAGAAGATCACACCAGGTGGCATTTTCGCAAAAATGTTTTCCAATCTTTCTTTTTTCACCTCAGGTGAGAAGAGATTGATGAAGTGTGATTCTTTCGATCCAATCAAAATGATTCGATCATGATCGAAGAAATCAAGAAATCCAGCGAGTTCGACACCAGGTCTGGATAACATCTCCGATTTGACTTCTCTTTCAAGTGATTTGGGATCAGAAAGTAAATCTAACTCCATATCGTTGATGACATGTTTGATTTTTAATTTCATTGATGCTTACCTCCAAATATGGTTAAGCGTTCTCTATATAACCATCTTCTGATGTAATTCGAGCAGATGACTCTTAAGATGCTGAAGATGAAAGCAAAGATGAATAGACTTTCAACACCATTGAACTGAAATCCCTGTTGCAGAACAAGATCGATTCCATACAAGATGATGATCTGAACAAATACTGATAGGATACCTAAACTCAGAATCATGATTCTTAAGAGATATTTAAACATCAGAATCTTCACAAAGTTTTCAACAACCGTTAACATCAGAATTCCTAACAAATAGCCTAAGATCGTGATACTCATCAGTGGTTGATGGATCCCAGCTGCAAATCCCAAGACAACTGCCGAGATCACGAAATTCACAATCAAAGACAAGATCATGTGAATCAGATAATTTCTGTGCAACAGAAATCCCAGACTCAAAGGAATGCGTTTGTTGTTTTTTCGGTTCTTGAGTTCTTTTAGTAATTCAAGAAGCTCTTCTTCAGTTGGCTTTTTAGGATCTTTGTCGTTCTTGTTGTCATTTGGATTCATACATTCCCCCAGCCTTTCTCATTATAACAAAATTTGTTAAATTTTTGTTATTTTAATACTTTCTTTAAATATTGACCTGTATAGCTTTCTTTGACTTTGGCAACCTGTTCAGGTGTGCCTACTGCAATGATCTGTCCACCAGCATCTCCGCCATCAGGACCTAAATCAATGATGTGATCTGCATTTTTAATAATATCTAAGTTATGTTCAATCACGACCATGGTTGCTCCTTCATCGACAATGCGGTGTAACACTTGTAGCAATCGTTTGACATCATCAGTGTGAAGTCCTGTTGTAGGTTCATCTAAAATGTAGATTGATGATGCTGTGATGCGTCTATAAAGTTCACTTGCGAGTTTCACGCGTTGTGCTTCACCACCTGATAAGGTAGTTGCTGATTGACCAAGTGTGATATAGTCTAAGCCAACATCATGGATGGTCTTAAGCTTTTGATATATTTTAGGATGATTTTCAAAAAATGTCAAAGCTTCATCAATCGTCATGTCAAGCACATCTGCGATATGCTTGCCTTTGTATTTGATCTGAAGCGTTTCATGGTTATACCGTTTGCCGCCACAAACTTCACATGGCACATAGACATCAGGTAGGAAATGCATGGAGATTTTCTTGAGTCCATCACCTCCACATGCTTCGCATCGTCCGCCTCTCACATTGAAGGAGAAACGACCTTTACTATAGCCTCTAGCTTTGGCTTCATTGGTTTGTGCATAAAGGTCTCTGATGTCATCAAAGACACCCGTATAGGTTGCTGGATTACTTCTAGGTGTACGTCCAATCGGAGATTGGGAGATATCAATGACACGATCAATCAGATGATGATCATTGATTGCTGTATGTAAACCAGGTAAATCTTTGGTCTTATAATATTTTTGTTGAAGACCCTTCATTAAGATATCATTGACCAAAGTAGATTTTCCAGATCCGGAAACGCCAGTGACAACCGTGAACTTCCCTAATGGGAATGCCACACTGATGTCTTTGAGGTTATGTTCTCTCGCTCCCATGACGAGGATATCTTCACCTGTGCCTTCTCTTCGTTTCTTAGGTACTTCAACTTTTTCAAGTCCTTTTAAGTATCGTCCCGTTAAACTATCTGGGTTATCCATGACTTCTTGTGGAGTGCCTTGGGCAACCACATATCCACCATGTTTACCAGCTCTAGGTCCGATATCAATGAGATAATCGGATGCAAGCATGGTTTCATGGTCGTGTTCAACGACAACCAAA
>QKIB01000126.1 GCA_003249785.1 Acholeplasmatales bacterium | reverse complement strand
AATGATAATGCTGTTAAACCTAACAGCAAGGGATCGTTTTCCATTGGTCATTCTCCTTCTTTCGTTTCTATTATATCATTAAATTTATTTATTTTTTTTCCTAATAATACTTTAGATAATGTGAAAATCTCACAAATTAGTTAAATTTTTTAATTAAAGAAACTAATTTCCTAAAAGTTATTTATAAAGTCCGCAAAGTGCTAAAATTGCCTTTATATAACATATAATACATGTTATAATGTAACTAAATGAAAATGGAAAAGTTTGATACATCAATGTGTGAGAATCAACATGTCCCGGACTTGTGAATTCTTTATCATGCTTGTAGAAAACAACCATTGAATCAACCTATGCTGTGAGAACTGATATTCTTTAACTATTAGGCTATGTTTTGAACTTTTTTTATTCGCATTCTAGCTCAGTGGTTTTCAATAAGCAATATCCCTTTTTGTGCGTTATGACCAGATGCATCCGAGAGGTTATTGACTAATAAAATAAGAAAATTTAGCATTTAGGAGGAATCAGATGAAGTATTTGGCTACATTTATTGTTTTGTTCGTGATTTATCTATTTTTAGCTCCGCTTGAAGTCTATGACATCATTCTAGGAGCCGGTGTAAGTGCTGTTTTATCAGCGCTCATCGTCCGATTGGTTGACTATAAAGTCGACTTATTGTTCCCTGTCAAGTTGGTCAAATTTTTGGTGATTTATTTACCAGTTTTCATTTGGAAGTTGATTCTCGCAAACTTTGATGTTGCGCGTAGAGTCCTCAGTCCAAAAATCCCACTCAATCCAGGAATCGTCAAGATTCATACGGATCTAAAAGGTGATTTCGGTAAATTGACACTTGCCAATTCGATTACGTTGACACCCGGCACATTGTCGATTGATATCGAGGATGAATATCTTTTTGTCCATGCGATCGATGTCAAAGGCAAGACTCCTGAAGAGAATCAAACACTCATCAGTGGTTCATTTGAAAAAATCCTAGGAGGTATCTTTAAATGATTGATTACATCGTATTCGGTTTGTTAGGCCTGGGATTATTGTTTACTCTCATCCGATTCATCAAAGGTCCAAGTCTTAGTGATAAGGTCGTATCACTGGATACCTTCAATATGATCGTGATTGGTGTGATAGCATTGCTTGCACTCGTGTTCAATAATAGTTTATATTTGGACATCGTTATCATCTTCGCAATTTTATCGTTTTTGGAAACGATTGTCTTTGCAAGATATTTGGAGGGTAAAAAAGATGGAAATCGTTAGTTATATCTTTTTAATCATCGGCGGCATCTTCTTCCTTTTAGGTGGACTTGGTGTGCTTCGTATGCCTGATACCTTCAATCGAATCCAAGCGGGAACTAAAGCGACAACCCTTGGTGCGTTCTCATTGCTCATAGGTATTGGCTTTGCTCATCCTGACTGGGCATTGAAACTGATCTTAATCATTGTGTTCATCGCCATTTCAAATCCAATTGGATCTTCTGTGATTGCTAAAGCGACCTATAAATCCAACAATATTCCTGAAAACCTTGTTCAGGATGATATGAAAGAACGAGGTGAAGCACAATGACCTTAACAGATATCATCATGTTGATCGTTTCTATCTTATTGCTCATCATCGCCTTTATGGCAGTGAGTGAAAAGAAACTGATCAAAAGTGTTATTTTCCTCTCAGCACTCAGTATGCTTTCAGTTGTATCCTTTGTTTTATTAAAGGCACCTGATGTTGCATTGACTGAAGCTGTCATTGGTTCAGGATTGGTTACAGCACTCTTCGTCTTCACGTTATTATCTATTAAGAAGGAGGCTACCAAATGAAAAAACTGCTAAGCTTCATTCTTGTGATTGGATTAGGTGTCCTAATTATTTTAGGATTAAACAACACCATTCAATTTCCAGCATTTGGACACGCTTCAGTTTCCGATCGCGTTTCCGAACGTTATATTACCAAAGGTTCTGATGTTGACATCATCTTCGGTGTGACACAAGATCCTGAAAGCGGTGCTGCGAACATCGTCACTTCTATCGTTGTAGATTATCGTAGTTTTGATACACTAGGTGAAGTTACCGTGTTGTTTATCAGTGCCTTAGGTGTTGCTCTACTCTTAGGTAGTGCAGTGACTCAAAAGAGACTAGAACTCGACTTCAAGCCAAACTTCATGCTTCGCGTCGGTTCACGTGCACTCTTTGGTATCATCATCATGACTGGTGTCTATGTGACACTTCATGGACATTTAACTCCTGGTGGTGGTTTCCCTGGTGGAACCATGATTGCCAGTGCTATGTTACTTTTATATTTAGCTGATGATCAGTTCAGAGCACGCATCAAGGGCTTTAAAGTACTTGAAGGTGTTGCTGGTAGTTTCTATGTCATCATCGGTTTGCTTGGTTTAATTCTTGCAACCTATTTCCTTCAGAATTTCTTACCAAATGGCACCGTTGGAGATCTCATCAGTTCAGGCATCGTTCCGATAGTCTACATCTTGATCGGGCTTAAGGTTGGTAGTGAAATTTCTGGTATGATCGATAATTTCTTGACAGAAGAGGAGGAAGTCAAATGATTCAATATGCAGCAATTCTACTCATGATGATCGGGCTTTACGGACTTCTGACCAACAGAAATGTCATCAAAATCATCGTTTCTCTTAATATTTTGGAAATTGGATTAAATATCTTCATCATCAGTATTGGCTTTGTATATGATGGGATTGCTCCCATTTTAACAAGTACAAACAATTCCAGTGGATTACTCTTTGTTGACCCACTACCTCAAGCACTAGTTCTGACTGCAATCGTTATCGGTGTAGGCACAACAGCTTTAGGCTTGGCAATTGTCAAGAGCATGTATAACAAATATCACACATTGGAACTTGATGAAATGGAGGAATTAGCATGAGCGCAGTCTTGTTAATCGCGATTCCTTTACTCGCAGCATTCTTATCTATTTTATCTAAGAAATTGGCACCTGTCCTACTCATGTTGGTCGGTCTTGCCAATATCGTATTGATTTTCTTTGTTCCATCAGGCATCGTTGTTATTGGTGGATGGGATTTACCTTATGGCATCAACTTATTCTTTGATCAATATGCCATGATATCCCTCCTTGTTGTCAATGGCTTGTTCTTCGTCATCAGCTTACTCAATATCTTTGAATACAAGAAACTCAGTTCCGTCTTACTCGTTGCATTAGCTGGTTTGAACGGACTACTACTGACAGGCGACTTATTCAACCTGTTTGTCTTCTTGGAAATCTCGGGCATTGCAGCTTATCTGATTACTACATCCAATAAAAAGCCTTTATCAACATTCACGTATCTCGTGATGGGATCTGTAGGCTCAAGTCTTTACTTGTTCGGTTTGATGATCCTTTATGCGATGTTTGGCACGTTAAATCTGATGGACATGATTCATGTCATTCAAACTTCTAGTGCAAACTATTCTAGTTTGTTGTTACCATTCCTTCTGATGTTCATTGGTCTTGGAGTTGAAGCGAAACTCTTACCATTCAATGCATGGGTCAAAGGCATCTTAAAGCATTCCAATACTTTAAGTGGTCCAATGATTGCATCTGTTTATGCAGCAACCATCAGTTTTGTATTTGGTCGTTTGATTACAAACCTCTTCAATTTTGAAGGTAAATTATTATTGGTTGTCACCATCATTCTCGCATTAGGTATCCTCTTAGGTGAAGCGATGGCATTTGCATCCTCCAAAGCGAGAGAAATTCTTTTATACTCAAGTATTTCTCAAGCTGCGATTGTTGTCTTGCTATTTGTCAATGGCATTACCATTTGGGCTGTCTATCTAATCATTGCCAACGCATTATCAAAATTGGTACTCTTCTTAGTTGTCAATCGTGCAACTAAAGAAACCAAGAATGATGATGTTAACGCACTTCAGGGTCTGTTTGCAAATAATATTCTTGTTGGCATAGGATTCACAGTTGCAGCACTTAGTATCATGGGATTGCCTTTGTTTGTTGGTTTCGTCATTAAAGTCAACTATTTGGCTTATCTCATTATGAATGGACAATTGTTTATCGTTGGTCTGATTCTTGTTGCCAGTGTTGTTGAAGGGATTTATTTTGTTAAACTCCTCATCAAACTCTGGTTCAAGGGTGACAATGAAATCAACGTCAAGTTCAATATTTCTTATAAACTTGTCTTTGCAGTCGTTACCTTAGCTATTCTTACATTCGGTCTTTATTCGAAACCTATGAATACATTTGATAATGGTATTGACGGCGTGCAAGATCAAATCGAGGTGATCTATCATGGCTAGTATTGAATTTCTAATCTTATTTTTGGTCGGTGCCAGCCTTGTTGCTTACCTTTTGACCAAGATCAATAGTTTCTTGGGTTCTGTCATGACGGTGTTTGCAACCATGTTCGTCTTTGTTTCACTTGCTGCTTATGGTTTCAATGCAACCCTTGACACAACCGTCTTGTATTTGCCTGGATTTACTTTCAGTTATACGTATCTTGGTGCATTCTTCGCAATCATCGTTGCATTCGTTTATCTGATGGTTTCCTTCTTCCACCCTTATTTCGTGGATCATTATAAGTACAAGAACATGTACAACATGCTCTTTCTACTCAGTTTGGCTGGTGTGCTTGGTGCATTTTTCACAAACAGTTTCCTACAACTATTCTTCTTCTTTGAATTGATTGTTTGGACAACAATGTTCCTCATTCCACTCGGTAAGAGCAAATCAGCAGCTGTTTCCTATTTCGGATTCTCTGCAGCAGGCAGTTTCGCGATGCTCTTTGGGATCTTCATCATGTATGCGAAAGTCGGATCCTTTGATATCTCAGCAGGATTATCCAGTTTAACTGGCGCAAATGCAGTTGTCGTTTATATTTCCTTCTTGATTGCAGCCTTTGCAAAACTTGGTGTCTTCCCACTGCATATCTGGTTACCGATTGCACATGGTAATGCGCCACATCCATTCTCACCTGTGTTATCTGGTGCGCTTGTCAAACTCGGTGCATTTGTTGCAGTTTTGGCTTTGATCCGTATTACGCCGGTTTCTGGTATGATTAATGCAATTAATTTACCAATTGCACAATATATCGTCGCAATCCTTGGTTCCTTATCCATTATCTTTGGAACACTCATGGCGATTAAGGAAGATGATGCAAAGAAGCTCCTTGCATATTCTTCTATGAGTCATGGTGGCTATATCATCGTTGCGTTTGCACTTTTGGATTCTGTTGCATTTGCAGGTGGTTTCTATCATATCCTTGCGCATGCGCTAGCAAGTGCAGGTGCCTTCATGGCAATCGCAGCTGTCGCTAGACAAACAGGAACAACCAAGATGAGTGAACTTGGTGGGATCATTCACAAAATGCCTATCACCTACATTGTTTATCTGGTTGCGATCATCTCAATGGCTGGTATTCCTCCAATGGGTGGATTCATTAGCAAATGGTTGATCTTCCAGAGTGTGATTAACAAAGGCATGGTTTTGGTGGCTATTGCAGTGTTCTTCGGTAGTATCGGTTCATTCCTATACGTGTTTAGACCACTGGCTGCATTATTCTTGGGTCAGGAACTTCCTGAATACAAGAAAACAGTCAAAGAAGCTCCAATTCTTATGTTGATTCCTATGGTCATTATTACTTTATTAAACATCTATACTGGCGTTTTGCCAAATGCAATCTTCGGATTCATCAACAAGATCATCGGTGAACTTGGCTATGCACCAATCACTTCATCAACCTTTGAATTACATGGTTATAATGGTGTGCTCAATCCAGCTTTAATTTCCGGTGTCTTTGCATTCGGTGTAGTCATTGCATTCATCATCTTCATCCTACTCAAAAAGTCAAGATCTGTTGGACTGATGGATACCTATACGGCAGCAAACTTTGTTCACACAGAACAATTGCTCCATTATTCTACTGATTTCTATGCACCACTTGAAAGACTCTACGCAAAATATACAACGATTATGACAGATTTCTTTGATGCACTTGCACAAAAAGCAAAAGAGTTAGGCAGACTTGCCAAATATCTATTCATGTCGAAATACATCGAGGTCGCCATCTTCTGGATTGTTGCGATTGTGGCCTTCTTATTGTGGGGTGAAGTCCTATGATTTTACAAATATTAGTCGGATTTGCAATTGCATTCTTTGGGTTTGTTCTTCAAACAAGTGTTGCCGGTGTCAATAGAAAGATTATCGGTCGCTTACAAAAACGTTATGGACCCAGATGGTATCAGGAATTTCTAGATATCTTCAAACTTCTTTCCAAACGTAGTGTCAGCCACGGCTGGATCTTCGATTTCGGTGTCATCATGGCTTTAGGTGGTATCATCGCAACAGCGATGTTCATGCCACTGACAAACACATGGCTTGCATTCCCAGGATATGATAACTTCTTCATCTTTGTATACCTCTTAGCAGTAGGTATGCTCGGGATGGCAATGAGTGCCAGTGGTAGTGGGAATCCTTATGCTTCCATTGGTGTCATGCGTGCCCTAACCACCATGCTTGCTTATGAAGTTCCATTCATGATCGTTATTCTAACTATTATCAACTTGACACACAATAGCAGTGTCTCAGGCATTGCTGAAGTTCAACAAGCAATTGGCAACAACTGGTTCTTGATTGCTTTGCCTTTAGGTGGAATCGTTGCGGTTCTCGCCTTGATGGGTATGTTAGGCAAAAAACCTTTTGAAACCTATATTGCTCCAGCTGAAATTGCATCTGGTCCAATGGTTGAATATGGTGGAAAGCAACTCGGTATGCTATTCATCATGCATGAAATTACTGTTTTTATCGAAGTGAGTTTGTTTGTTCACCTCTTCTTGGGTGGCGCAACCAATATCTTCATCTTCCTGATTAAGTACTTTGCAGTCTATACGATTGTAAATCTGATATCCAATGTCAATGGACGTTTCAAGATTGATCAGGTTGTTAAGTTCTTCTACAAATGGCCACTCATACTGGCTGTAACACAAGCGATAATCGCAATCTATTTTGGATGGGTGATCTAAATGAAAAGTAACAAATTTACACCAGCAAGAAAACTAACTAAAGAGGAAATCGACAGAAAATGGTGGGAAATCGGAGATTATTTCAGAAGAAACTCCCTGTGGATGCTAATGTATTGTACAGGATGCTGTGCAATCGAACTTCCACCTGCGATGACCTCAGCTTATGATATGGAACGTTTGGGTATGGGGCCAATGGCAACGCCTAGACAAGCAGATATTCTTCTAATCTCCGGATATTTATCCGTGAAATCTTTAAGAAGAGTCATTTACACTTATGAACAGATGAGTGAACCTAAATATGTCGTTGGTTTGGGCAGTTGCCCAATCAATGGCGGTATTTACCATGATTCACATGCCGTCATCAATCAACTTGATCAATACATTCCAGTTGATACCTATGTTGCAGGCTGCATGCCCAATACAGAATCTGTTATGAACGGTTTTGTGGATTTGATGGAACAGATTAAAAATAAGACAGCAAAAGGTTGGATTCGTTACAAGGAAAATAACGAATGGTACAAAGCCAATCAGAAAGCTGCACTCGGGGAGGTAGACATTCATGACGAATTCCATGAGTAATGTAGAATTTTTAAAGGATCTCATCAATCAAAACTTCAAAGTTTTGGAAACCGATGTGATAGATCGTTATCAAATCAGCTTTGTTGTCGAACAAAAAGATGTCCTTCAGGTCTTGGTGTCCTTAAAGAATGCCGGCTGGAAACAAATGAGCTATCTTTCTGCTGTAGACTGGCCAGACGAACAAAAAATCGAAATGGTCTATATTCTCATGAACTGGGATCGCCCTGTTCATGTGCAAGTTAGATCAAAGATTGATCGCAATGACCCTGTCATGCCATCGATCATCAACATCTATCCAGGTGCCAAGTATTATGAAAGAGAATGTCACGAGTTCTTTGGTGTCAAATTCCCAGGCAATCCGGATTATGAAAAGCAACTCATCTTAGAAAGATGGGATGATATGCCACCACTTAGAAAAGACTTTGATCCAAA
>QKIB01000143.1 GCA_003249785.1 Acholeplasmatales bacterium | reverse complement strand
GATTTCAGACTTGGAATCAAAATCACGTGAGCCACAAGATCCATTTCATGTTTACACTGTTGAGTTTGCTAAAGATTTCTATCGTTTCCTTTATCAGTGGAATTTAGAACTCAAGAATAGAATCAAATAAGGAGAGAAAAAAATGAAAACACAGAGAAAAATGTTTATTAGTTTGGGCGTAGGGTTCATTGTCTATCTGATTATGATGGTGTTTACCTTACCCTATATCAGTTCAAACGGTTTAAATCCTGTATTTGATATGCATTCATTCGGATATTCTATCAATGATGCTTTACTGATTCTATCCGGTCTGACAGAGCAACAGCGTGCAGTCTATTTATTCATCCAAATACCTTTGGATTTGATTTATCCTATGAGTTTGGGGTTGTTTACTTATTATGCATTCGAGCTCATGCAATCGAAAATCAAATTTCTCAAAGAGCTCAAGTGCATTGCATTTTTGATGACATTCTTTGATTATATGGAGAATTTGTTTGTTGTTATTATGCTACATCATATAACTAGCGATCCTGTGATCAAAATCGCTAGTACATTCACACAACTGAAATCAATTTCAGTTATGGTCATCTTGAGTTTCTTGCTGATTCTTTCGCTAGTCTATTTTTCTTCAACCTATATTAAAAAAGTAAAAACAAAAAATGAGTATCACAAATCATAAAATGATCGCGTTGTTCATTACTTCATTAATTATCTTCTTATTTATTTTAGTGCTAGAGATTCATCAAATGACAAATTCTTCAGATCTGGAATTTACCGAAAAGCAAATGAATCAATTGCTTTCTGAAGGTCAAGTTGGATCGTTCATTACATCAGAATCAAAGATCAAAATAGATGGTGATTATTTTACAAAAATCAATGGTATAATCAAAGTTCCAGAGAATTATTCCATAAATACAAATAGATATCTTATTTTACCATTTCAACGTTATACAGTTAAAACCCAAGAACAGCGTGAGACCATCTTATATCTTGGAGGCGGTCCTGGATTGAGTAACCAACGTTACATCCCTCCGAAGTCCTTATTAAAATCACATGATGTATTACTCATAGGGTATCGAGGTATGGATGGATCAGTTATACTTGATAGTCCAGAGATTGAAAAAGCATTATTAGGTGTTGATAACAATATTTTGAGTGATGATTCACTTAAACTGATGAATTCTGCTGCTCTTCAGTTTAAGATAAGAATGAAGTCACAGGGTGTTGACATCAGTCAATACAATATTGGAAATGTAATCGAGGATGCAGAAACCTTAAGGAAAGCTCTGAACATTTCACAATTTAATCTCATGAGTCTTAGTTATGGAACAAGAGTCTCTCTCATTTATCAATCCGTATACCCAAATCAAATTAACAAATCAATCATGGAGTCTGTTAATGTTGATGGTGGATTTATTTGGTATCCTGAAATAATAGATGATCAACTTCAACAATTTTCAGAAGTTTATGCAACCACTTCGTGTCATAATCCCTACAACAGTATCAAATTAGCACTTTCACATATGCCAAAAAGATGGAATACAATTTTACTAGATCCGGGTAAAATAAAAATCATGACATTCGTAGGGTTATTTAATACACAGATGGCATCAGGAATTATCGATGCATATTGTGATGCATCACGTGGAGATTATAGTGGTCTTGCTCTCATGTCAATGACTTACAACATCATGGTCCCTAAAATGTTCATCTGGGGAGCTCTGCTTACCCACTCTTTTTCAGCGGATGATAAAGGTGCACTGGAGATGCAAAATCTTATATCAGATGATAATACTTTGCTGGGCTCACCCATTTCAGAATTACTTTGGTCAATGTCTGAAACACTAGATATTGAGACTCTTTCGGAGCATTATCAAATTGCTGATCATATAGTGCAACCAACATTGATCATAAGTGGAGATTTAGATATCTCCACTCCAAGAACTCGTATCACTAACTATTTGTCTCGATTTGATGACGTAGAAGAAATTGTGATATCTCACGCTGGTCATGTTAACAAATATCCACAGCAAAAAGAAACTATTGAACAAGTTCTATCCGATTTTTTATCTGGTACGGATTTTAGAAACATCATAATTGATGAGCAACCCATTCAAACAAAGCCAACCTTTATATTTCATTTTTCACTTATTGCTAAGTTGGTTGTCTTTTCCCCCTTATTCATTGCTGTTCTTTTATTCAAAATACTTTATAAGATCAAGGTTCATCATTTGAACCTTGTAATGAATAAGAAAATACAAAAATAGTGGTTTTTAAAACCCTTATATAATCTATCAAACATGATATGTTCATATTAGATTAGAAAAGATGCTAGCACTTCACATGAGTGAAATATCTACTAGCATCTTTTGCTTTCTGTTATTTAAAATAAAAACTGCATTGATATGCAGTTTATTTTTTTTAGTCTTTTACGAATGGCAACAATGCCATGTGGCGTGCTCTTTTAATTGCGATTGCAAGTGGACGTTGCCATTTTGCTGAAGTTCCTGTTACACGTCTTGGTAAAATCTTACCACGGTCTGTAATGAATCTCTTCAGTAATTCAACATCTTTGAAATCGATATGTTCAACTTTATTCTGAGTAAAGTAACATACCTTCTTGCGCTTCTTAAATCCGCCGCCGCGTCTTTGTTGATGCATGATTTTCCTCCTTAAAATGGTAGATCTTCTTCTGCAGCGAGTTGTTTGCTTGTTTCATAGAACTCATCGTTATCTGCAGCATCAGATTCTTTTTCATATGTCGTATCACCTGTATCGCTCTTGCTTTCTAAGAACTGTACGGAATCACATACGACCTCTGTCACATATCGTGTACCGTTGTCCGCTTCATACTGTCTAGTTTGAATACGTCCTTCAATACCGAGTAGTGCACCTTTTTTTACATAGCGTGCCAAATTTTCCGCTTGCTTGCGCCAGACGACGCATTGAATGAAGTCTGCTTGTCTTTCTCCTGATTGATCAGCAAATTGACGATTTACTGCGAGCGTAAAACTGACGACTGGAATATTAGACTGTGTCATCTTTTGTTCTGGATCCTTGGTTATTCTTCCAACCAGAATGACTCTGTTCATCATAATTATTCGCCTTCCTTTACAACAATAAATCGAATGACTTCTTCTGTAATTCTCACAACACGATTAAATTCAGCAATTGCTTCTGGAGTTGCATCAACGAGCAACCAAACATAATAGCCTTTTTTGTGATGTTCAATTTCATAAGCTAAATCTTTCAAGCCCAACTCTTTAAGTTCCAACACCGTACTATTGTAATTCACGAAGATTTCGTTGAAATGATTTACAATCGTTTTGATGTTCTCACTTTCTACAGTTGGACGGATGATATACATAACTTCGTATTTTTTCATCTGTTCCACCTCCTTCTGGTCTATGGTCTTAAATAAGACAAGGATATATCTTATGCCAAATCATTATATCATATATGATATGATAATACAACGATATTCAACGTGTTTTTTTAGAAATATGCCTTGAGTATTTGATAAGCAAATAAAACGGTATTTCGAATGGCTTGATGTCTCGATAAGCCTTCTAGGTTGATGTGATAATAATCGATATCACCCTTGAAATCAACACCAATCCATGCTTCTTTTTGTCCGTTACTTTGCTCTGTCGTAGGTCCTGCGTTTCCTGTAACTGAAAGACCAATATCGGTTTTCATGAGTTTTTTAACTGCGGTTGCCATTTCAATCGCAACTTCAGGACTGACGACAGGAAATGCTTCAAACAAGGATGGATCCAAATTTAATAATTTGATCTTTTGTTTGATCTGATAAGCGACAATGCCTCCTTCAACAATCTTGGATGCACCAGGATTCTTAATCATTTCATAAGCAATAGCGCCACCTGTCATACTTTCAGCAAATCCGATGGTAAAGCCATTTTTCAGGCACCACCGATAAACTTCTTTACTGATCATGATAAAGCGAAAGTCACCGTGACTGATACAAATGATGAACCATTATAACGCATCACTGTCAAGGTGTGCATGTCTCCAAAGTTTGCGTTTAAGAGATGTGTTTGTATGTCTGCTATGGACTGAACTGGGTCACCATCCATGCCAACAATCAGATCATAGATTTCCAAGAAATTGATTGCATTTCTGGTTGGATCCAAATCAATAACAACGACACCTGTTGGGTTTGGTGGAATCAACGATGAATCATTTTCTGTCAAGAATGTACCCACATCCTGAACAGTCACACCAAGTCTTGGTTTTCTTACTATTGCTTCGTAATCACTGTTTGTGAAAGCTCTGATGATTGGAGCAACTTTATTGATGTTTAATGCATAGTTCAATCCTTCAGCCGCAATCGTTCCATCAACCGTTGAAACTGTAGCAACCTTAGCAACATTAATACCAATGACATCACCATTTAAATTAAAGAGTGGACCACCGCTGTTTCCAGGATTAAGTTCAGCATCATGCATGATCGCTAAATCTGTAATGCCGTTGTAGTCATAAGCATCCATGCTGACGATACCTGCTGTCACATAATCAAATTTGTCAATGTTTTGTGGTGTACCAATTGCATAAACATCTTGACCAACAATAATCTGTGTGATGGTGTTATCATCGATGGGTGCGATATGTTCAACACGAAGTGATAGTGTGGTTTCAAAACGGACGACAGCAACATCATAGGTCGAGTTCCCTGTGAAATCAGTGACTGCAATATCATCAATGGCACCACCAAAGTTGATGTACATTTCACCACCGTCTTCAATGACGTGATAGTTCGTTAAAACATAATAACGTGTGACGCCACCGCCCATATCTTCACTTCTGAAGATCGTTCCAGAACCATGTCCTGTTTCTGTTCTCACAACAACAACAGATGGCTTGACTTCAGCAAGCATATCAATTCTAAGTTGCTCATAAGCATTGGGTGATGTATAAGGAACTTCTGCTCTTAAGTCAAGTGTACACCCTGTCAGGGCAATCAAAGATGAGAGCGCAAATAAAATCATTAATAGTTTTTTCTTCATGTTGAATATCCTCCTAATTTAAATAGTTCGTGTGCATTTCTGGTTGTTTGATTCATGACTGCTTCAGGGGTCATTCCTTTGATTTCAGCAATCTTTTCAACAACATATTTTGTATATCCCGGTTCATTACGTTTGCCACGATACGGCATCGGGGCTAAATAAGGACTATCGGTTTCAACCAAAATGTGTTTTAAATCAATATAAGTTACAATCTCGGTTAACTCCAATGCTTTCTTAAACGTAATGGGACCGTCAATCCCAATATAGAATCCTAAGTCAATGGCTCTTTTCGCATCGTTTAGATTAGAACTGAAACAATGAAAAACGCCTGTGACTTTCCCCCGATAAGGCAACAAGCACTGATACGTTTCTTCAAAAGAGCTTCGGGTATGAATGACAAGCGGTAAGTTGTGTTTGACTGCAAGTTCGATCTGCTCAATGAATACTTTTTTCTGTAACTCAAGATTGTCTTGTCTCCAATAGAGGTCCAGTCCACACTCACCAATCGCAACCACTTTGCCTTGATGGATCAGAGATTCCAAGTGCTCGGTTGTTCCTTCATCGACATACCCAGGGTGCACCCCAACAGTTGCATAAAGCATGTCATACCTCGCTGCTAACTCAAGTGCTCGATGATTGGAAGGCTCGTCCATTCCGATGACCATGACTTTAAGTACTTCGTTTTTTTGAGCCCGTCCTAATACGGCTTCAATGTCTTTGTCATAGTCTTCCATATTCAAATGTGCGTGCGTATCGACAATCAAATCGTTCACCTCGTTTGTAAATCTATTTTATCATAGATAGAAAATAAATCTTTGAGGTTACTCAAAATTCGATAAAATCACATGATTAATCATTCTATACCAATCAACTCATGAAATATCTTTGTTTGGTATTCCTGATTTAAACAAAAAAAAGAGGTCCAATTGGACCCCTAAGTTTTTAAAAACTATTCGAGAATTTTAACAACTGAACCAGCGCCGACAGTACGTCCGCCTTCGCGAATGGAGAACTTAGTTCCTTCTTCGATAGCGATTGGGTGGATCAATTCAACGATCATGACAGTGTTATCACCAGGCATAACCATTTCAGTGCCTTCTTGAAGAGTGATGACACCAGTTACGTCAGTTGTACGGAAGTAGAACTGAGGACGATAGTTTGAGAAGAATGCAG
Organism: Acholeplasmatales bacterium; assembly: GCA_003249785.1. Lineage (GTDB taxonomy): Bacteria > Bacillota_I > Bacilli_A > Acholeplasmatales > Acholeplasmataceae > Peloplasma. Next base: position 1,835 of record QKIB01000143.1, on the reverse strand, counting down.
TATGACGTCCACCTTCTTCTTTTGACAAGACGTAAACCTGAGCTTCAAATCTGAAGTGTGGGTTAACGGATTTTGGTTTAGCTAAGACTTGACCACGTTCAACTTGGTCGCGGTTGATCCCACGAAGAAGCGCACCGATGTTGTCACCAGCTTGTGCAAAGTCAAGAAGTTTTCTGAACATTTCAACACCAGTAACAACAGTGTTCTTAGTTTCAGTAATACCAACGATTTCAACTGGATCGCCAACTTTGATTTGACCACGTTCAACACGGCCAGTAGCAACTGTACCACGTCCAGTAATTGTGAAGACGTCTTCAACTGGCATCAAGAATGGCTTGTCAGTTTCTCTGACAGGATCGTCGATATAAGCATCAACAGCGTCCATTAATTCTTGAATACCTGTTTCCCATTTTGGATCGCCATTTAATGCAAGAAGTGCAGATCCACGAATTACAGGAATGTCATCTCCTGGGAATTCATATTCTGATAATAATTCACGAATTTCCATTTCAACTAAGTCTAACAATTCTTCATCGTCGACCATGTCGCATTTGTTCATGAATACAACAAGCTTAGGTACACCAACCTGGCGAGCAAGAAGAATATGTTCTCTTGTCTGAGGCATAGGACCGTCTGCTGCAGAAACAACCAAGATACCACCATCCATTTGAGCAGCACCTGTGATCATGTTCTTGACATAGTCAGCATGACCTGGGCAGTCAACGTGTGCATAGTGACGCTTTGTGGTTTCATATTCAACGTGTGCAGTATTAATAGTAATACCGCGTTCTTTTTCTTCTGGAGCACTGTCAATAGATGCATAGTCTTTAATTGTTGCCAAACCTTGCTTTGCAAAAACGGTAGTAATCGCAGCAGTCAAAGTTGTCTTACCATGGTCAACGTGGCCGATTGTACCGACATTAACGTGTGGCTTAGTTCTTAAGAATTTTTGTTTTGCCATTTTAAATAGTTCCTCCTATTATTTTGTTATCTTTTGTTTTTTTTATATTTATTTTTGTTTAGCCATAATCATTGTATATTAAAATATACATTTTTGCAAGCGGATTAGTTTGATCCGCGCTTTTTAATAATTTCTTCCATAATTGATTTTGGACAACGTTCATAACGTGCAAATTGCATCATGAATGTCGCACGACCTTGCGTATTGGAACGTAAGGATGTCGCATAACCAAACATTTCAGATAGTGGAACACTTGAGCGGATAGCTACGGCGTTACCACGTCCTTCTTGAGATTCTAAGCGACCACGTCTTGACGTTAAGTCGCCGATGACGTTACCGACATAATCATTAGGAACAACAACCTCAACATCCATGATAGGTTCAAGTAAAATTGGATGTGCTTTTGCCTTGGTTTCTTTCAAAGCCATGGACGCAGCAATCTTGAACGCCATTTCTGAGGAGTCGACATCATGGTATGACCCATAATGAAGGGTTGCTTTGATATCGATTACTGGATAGCCTGCAATGATACCATTTGGCAATGCTTCTTCCAATCCTTTTTGAACGGCTGGAATGTATTCACGAGGAATGACACCACCAACGATCTTATCAACGAACTGGAATCCTTTGCCTGGGTTTGGTTCAAACTTGATTACAACATGACCATATTGTCCACGACCACCTGACTGACGAACGAATTTGCCTTCGATATCTGCTTCACCAGCAATCGTTTCACGATAAGAAACCTGAGGTTCAGCAACATTAGCTTCTACCTTGAACTCTCTTTTCATGCGGTCAACGATGATTTCCAAATGGAGTTCACCCATGCCGGCAATGATCGTTTGTCCGGTTTCATGATCGGTATACGTCTTGA
>QKIB01000087.1 GCA_003249785.1 Acholeplasmatales bacterium | reverse complement strand
TTTGGGTGAAACAGAAAAAATCATGAAAGCACAAGCTTCCAGAGGCGTTGACTTCAAGGAAAGCGCATTTAAGGAAAAAGTCGTTCAAATCATTTCACTTTTGATTCCCGTCTTTGTCATTTCTTTCAAACGTGCTGAAGATTTAGGAAATGCCATGGAAGTCAGAGGTTATGTGATTGGTGCAAGACGTACACGCATTGATGAATACACCATCGGGTTTGCTGATATCTTAAGTTTGATCATTGCTGTGATTATCTTGGGACTTATCATTTACTCCAAGGTGATTTCATGAGATATAAAGCAATAGTTAGTTATGATGGATCCTGTTATCAAGGATTTCAGAAACAAACCAATGGGCTAGGTATCCAAGAAGTCATTGAAAAAGCTTTTAGGTTGATGACTCAAACAGACATCAAGATTCATAGTGCAGGTCGTACCGATAAAGGCGTTCATGCCAAGGGACAAGTTTTCCACTTTGATAGTGATCTTGATATCGATGAAACCACTTGGCTTAGAGTCAATGACAGATTGCCTTTGGACATTCGCGTGAATCAAGTCAAGAAAGTCAAACCTGATTTTCATGCGAGACATAGCGCTAAATCAAAGATTTATCGATATGTGATTGCAAAAACCCCAAGTACTGCATTTTCCAAGAATTATGAAGTCTTTATCAGAAATTTTGATATTGACCGGATCAAAGAAATCATTCATGAGTTTGAAGGAACACATGATTTCAAGGGGTTTTGTCAACACGTTGAAAACAAACCCACGATCAAAACCATCTATGAAGTCAAGTTAAGAGAAACAAAGAAACATTATATCTTCACCTTTCATGGAAACAGCTTTTTAAAATACATGGTCAGATCGATGATGGGCACATTAATCCAGATTGCTATTGGCAAGAAAGAACCAGAGGTTATTAAAGAAATTCTTGAAACACAAGATCGTTCTCTGGCAGGGAAAACAGCAGAAGCCAGAGGATTATTTTTAGTCAAAATCTATTACTAGCATGCTATAATAAACACATAAGGAGCGTCCCTATGTTCATTACTTTCGAAGGTGGCGAAGGCACCGGTAAAACCACATTAATCAAAGATGTTGCAGAAGCTTTACGTCAGGATTATTCCAGAGAACCTGGTGGCAGCAGAATCGCAGAAGCAATCAGAGACATCATTTTAAACCCCATTTATCAAGGTGTCACTCCGTTTACGGAGGCACTTCTTTTGGCTGCAGCTAGAGCGCAGCATCTAGATGAAGTGATTCTACCTGCACTTGCTTCAAATCAGATTGTTTTATGTGACAGATATTTAGATAGTTCCTTAGCTTATCAAGCTTACGCAAGAGATTTGGGATTTGAATTTGTATTAAACATCAACGATTATGCAGTACGTAACATGCCAGATCTTACTTTTTATATTGATTTGGATCCTATCGTGGGTATTTCCAGAATTGCGAATCGTTCGAAATATGACAGATTAGATCAGGAAACCGTAGAATTCCATCAAAAGGTTAGAGAAGGCTATTTAAAGATTGCTAAAATGTATCCTGATCGGATTGTGACCATCGATGGTAGTTTGTCAATTGAAGAAATCAAAAGACAAATCATTTCAAAAATCAGGGAAAGCCTATGAAGCGTGCCTATTATTTTTTCAAACAAACGATTGAAAAAAACAGACTTGCACATCTATATTTGATCAGCGGACCTAAAGGTAGTGGGAAATCTCAACTCGTTGATGAAGTCGCATGGATGATCTTATCTAAAAATCGGATGGACACCACGCACTTGATGCAACAAATCAAAGAACGCAAGATAGCAAACCTGATGGTTATTGAACCAGACGGGTTATCGATTAAAAAAGAACAAATTCTCGCGCTTCAAGCTGAATTTTCCAAAACCGCACTGGTTGACGGTCCAAGAATCTATGTGATTAAAAACATTGAACGCATCGGTCAAAGTGCTGCAAACTCACTTTTGAAATTCATGGAAGAACCATTAAGTCATACCGTTTACGGATTCCTTTTAACTGAAAGCATCGATGATGTGATGCGTACCATCATCTCAAGAAGTCAGGTCCTGCATCTAAAGAGTGTTGACGAAAAGGATCTTGAAGAAGAGTTGAACAAATTAAACATCGATGAAAGAGTTGCTGTGTTGGCACCTTATTTGACAAAGAACATCGATGAAGCCGTCTTGCTTGCAGAAAATCCCAATTTCGTTGAAATGGTCAATTTCATCGAAGAAATGTTTACCAGATGGTCAGATAAAAATTTATCTTTCCCCCTTTTCTTTTCTGAAAAAGGTCGGTTCTTGGTTCAAGATCGAGATTTCTTCATGGATTTTCTAGAACTCTTATTACTCTATTTCCTTGATTTGATTCATTATCGTGCACATCAGGACATCACGTTTCAATTCTTACGTGAGCAAATTCAGATTCAATCCAGTCAGATGCAACTAGATGACATCAAGAATCTGATTGAAAAAATACAGGAAATCCTTCAGAAACAAAGTTATTATATCAACCTCGAGTTAGCACTCGATCAATTATCCTATACCATTGAAAGAATGAGGTGATCATGTGAAAGTTGCTTTAGTACAATTTAAAGAAGCCGGAAAAAAATATTATTTCTCCTATGGAGATTTAAACATAGAAGCTAAAGACCTTGTTGTCGTTGAAACATCCAGAGGGATTGAAATTGGTAAAGTTTATCTCTTCAAAGAAATCGAAGAATCCGATTTGACAAGCGAACTCAAACCAATCATCCGAAAAGCGACAGATGAAGACATTCAAGAAGATCAGTATAATCAGAGCCTAGAATTAGGGATCATTGAAAAAGCCAAGATTCTTGCAATTCAAAATGAACTCGAAATCAAAGTTCTTGGCGCTGAATATACATTAGACCGTAAAAGACTTCTGATTTATTTTGAATCCGAAAACAGAGTCGATTTCAGAAATCTCGTCAGAGATTTAAGTGAAATCTATCATACCCGCATTGAATTAAGACAGATTGGACCAAGAGATGCAGCCAAAATGATTGGTGGTATCGGTCCTTGCGGTCTCATTTTGTGTTGTACGACATTCATCGGTGAGTTTGATGCTGTTTCTATCAAGATGGCTAAAAATCAGAACATTGCCCTAAACCCACAAAAGATTTCTGGTGTTTGCGGGAAATTATTATGTTGTATCAAGTATGAAGATGATGTGTATACCGAACTTAAGGCTCTACTCCCAGATGTTCGTGAGAAAGTTAAGACTGAAAAGGGCGATGCCAATGTCGTTGAAATTAACATCATCGGGCAGAAAGTCAAAGTCAAATACGAGGAAGATGGTGGCTTGGAATGGTTACCAGTTTCTGGAATCAAACGCGAATAGCTCATGCTCCGCACATTATTAGGAACCAATCTTTGGATTGAGCAAAAGTCCAGACAGGCATTTAATTTAGATACGATTTTACTTGCTGATTTTGTCAAAATTCCAGCCAAATCGAAAAGAGTTGCTGATTTTGGAACTGGCGCAGGACCGATCATGCTCTATTTGAGTCAAAAGACAAAAGCTCAAATTATCGGTGTTGAAGTTCAAGAAGACAGAGTGCTTCAGGCAAGAAATAATATTGAGCTCAATCATCTTGAGAATCAGTTGTCTTGCGTTCAAGCAGACATCCGATCATTGGAATTCAAAGATTTAGATGTCGTTGTTTCTAATCCCCCCTTTTTCAGAATCACGGAAAACGGGAATTTGAATGAAACAGAAGATGACAGGATTGCGCGACATGAAGTGATGCTGACATTAAGCGAGTTGATCAAATCCGCTGCAAAAGCATTGAAATTCGGTGGTCATTTCTTCATGATACATAGACCGGATCGGTTTGCTGAGATCGTCGATGAGATGAATCAAAATCAATTTGAAATCAAACGGATTAGATTTGTGCATCCCTATTTGAATGCACATCCCAATCATGTATTGATTGAAGCAATCAAAAATGGACAACCAGGGATGAAAGTTGATCCACCACTCATCCTTTATTATGAAAAACATGTACTTACCAATGAATTGGTAGATATTTATGGAGGGAAAAGTTATGTTACTAACCGCACTCAGCCGAAAGGAAAAACTGAAGTTTCTTGATTTAGCCATGCATATGGTATCTGTTGATGGAAAACCAAACGAATTTGAAACCAGAGTCCTCAACATGATGCTTGCTGAAGTCGGAGATAACATCATCTCCGAGTACCAGTTTGCCTTAAGCAAAAAACTCGATGAAACCATCGACTTCTTTGTTCAGTCACACAAGAAAATCAGAAACATCGTTTATCTGAACTTGATGAGAGTTGCCATGTCCGATGATTTTTACAATACATTGGAACACGATTTCCTCGAAGATTTACGTATGCAGTTTGGAATTGATGACGTCAAGAAAAAACAATTAATGCGCCTGGTTTACACAGAAAGAGATTTAAGAGAACGTGCAAAGCGCGTTGTTACCCACTGATGCAAAGAAGCTTTAAAGATCCCAAACCCACACTCTATGTGGTCTCAACACCGATTGGTAATCTTCGTGATATCACGTATCGGGCAGTTGACATTCTAAATCAAGTTGATTTGATCTTAGCTGAGGATACGAGAACGTCCTCAGTTTTATTAAATGCATATCAAATCAAAAAACCCATGATGAGTTATCATGAGTTTAATAAAGAAGATAAGACGGATCAGATCTTAGCCCTTTTGGATGAGCAAAAGAACCTAGCGCTCATCAGCGATGCCGGCACGCCAGGTATCAATGACCCAGGTTATGAAATCATCAAAAGCATCATTGAACACGGTTATCATGTCGTATCGATCCCTGGAGCAAGTGCTCTCTTAGCTGCACTAGTCACTACAGGACTTATCATCCAACCATTCACATTTATCGGTTTTCTACCTAGAAAACAGTCTGATATGAAAAAATCACTCGGTGATTATGTCCAAAGAAAAGAAACGCTTGTGATCTATGAATCACCACTACGCATCAAGAAAACCTTGGATATTCTTTTTGAAATCCTAGGTGATAGAAAAGTTGCGATCTGTAGAGAACTTACCAAAACTTTTGAAACCATCATCAGAACATCATTGGCTGAAACTCAACATATGGAGCATAACACCAAAGGTGAATATGTGATCGTCATTGAGGGAAACCTCAATCCAGATTTTCAATCCGAAGAAACAATAAACGATCATGTAATCAGATTGATAGAATCTGGTATGAATGAAAAAGATGCGATGAAAGCCGTATCGGTTGAAAGACACATTCCAAAAAGTGAAGTCTATCAAGCATACAAAATTGACAGTAAAAAGACTTGATTTTTATGGGTTTTCGTATATAATAAACTTATTATAGGCAATGAGAAAAAGAGTAATTTGAAATTGTTGCAAAAGAGAGTTCATGGCTGGTGAAAATGAACCACAGATCAAATGAACATGGTTTTCGAGCCTTTTGGTCGATACGTAGACCAAAACGTCTGTCCGCGTTAAGGATTTCGAGTGCTAGCATTGCTAGAACTAAGGTGGTACCGCGATCTTTCGTCCTTAGAGTTTTTTCAAGGGCGATTTTTTATTGATTAGGAGGTTTTTATCATGAACAAGACTTATTATCTCACAACGGCAATTGCATATGCTTCAGCGATTCCTCATATCGGAAACGTCTATGAGGCTATTTTAGCTGACGCAATTGTCAGATTCAAAAGACTGGATGGATACGATGTTTTCTTTCAGACAGGAACAGATGAACATGGTCAAAAGATCGAAAACAAAGCGAAAGCAAACGAACTTTCACCCAAAACTTATGTTGACCATATTTCTTCAGAGATCAAACGAATCTACAAGAAGGTGAACGTCAGTTATGATCAGTTTGTCAGAACAACAGATGAAAGACATATCAAATCTGTTCAAGCGATTTTCAAAAAATTATATGACCAAGGTGATATCTACCTAGGTGAATATGAAGGTTGGTATTCGATTGCTGAAGAAGCGTTTATCCTTGAAAAGGATATCGTCGACGGTAAAGGTCCCAATGGCGACATACCTGTCTGGACAAAGGAAGCTGCATATTTCTTGAAGCTTGCTCCTTATCAGGAAAGACTGATCAGACATATTGAAACACATCCGGAGTTCATTGAACCCGAGTCTAGAAGAAACGAAATGATTCAAAACTTCCTCAAAGAACCTCTGCCTGACTTATCAGTTTCCAGAACATCATTCAAATGGGGTGTGCCAGTTGAGTTTGATGAAGGACATATCGTGTATGTCTGGATTGATGCTTTGAGCAACTATATCACAGGACTCAATTATCATCCTGATCAACCTGAATCTGCAGAGTTTTCTAAATATTGGCCAGCAGATGTTCATTTGATTGGTAAGGATATCCTTAGATTCCATACCATTTATTGGCCCATCATTTTGATGGCTTTGGGATTGGAATTACCCAAGCAGGTTTTCGGACATCCTTGGATTTTAGTCAATAAGGGGAAAATGAGTAAATCGGTCGGTAACGTTATGTATACCGATGATCTTGTGAAATATTTCGGAGTCGATACCGTCAGATATTATGTGCTTCATGAGATACCTTTTGCACAAGATGGCAACATCACCTATGAACTTTTGATTGAAAGAAACAACAGTGATTTGGCCAACACCATTGGTAATCTGGTGAACAGAACCATCGGTATGGCACATAAATATAGACAAGGTTTTGTCAAAAAATCAACCATTGAAGAACCTTTTGAACTTGATCTCAAAGAAAAATGTTTGGAATTACTTCCTAACATCAGAAAGCATATGGATGAACTCAAGGTTGCAGATGCTTTGGAAGAAGTTGTGATTTTGGCTAGACATGCAAACAAGTATATCGATGTTTCCGAACCATGGGCATTATTTAAAAACCCAGACAAACAAGATGTGTTAGATCATGTACTTTATCAGTTGTTGGAAACCATCCGGTTCATCACTGTTGCACTCCAACCTTTCATCCCAGATACAGCTGTTCGTATTCAAAAACAGATTGGGATTGAAGATTTAAGTTTTGAATCATTAAGTACCTTTGGTAATTATCCAGAACAAACATTGGGTAAAGCAGAAGTGCTTTTTGAAAGATACGATTTAAACAAGAAACTGGAAGAAATACTCAAAGACCAAGATGAATAAACTATCTTCATGGATTCAATCCGAATCATTCAAGACCAAAATCTATCCTGAAGCGCAACGTGTTGTTGCGGTGATCGTATTTACCATCATTTACGGGATTGGGGTTTCCTGGTTTCTTGAAGCATCAGCAGTCCCCCTTTATACCGGAGGTATACCTGGGATTGGGCAGTTGGTTAGAGACGCGATGTTTGTTTGGTTTAACATTGATGTAGGACCACGTTTCCTTGGTGTATTCGTGCTCATTATGAACATTCCAATCTTGTTACTTGGTTGGTTCGGTGTTTCACACCGGTTCACCATTCATAGCCTTATTTCCATTTTGTTGCAGGCGTTAATCTTATCATGGTTTCCTGTTGTTAACATGGGTTTAGAAGGTGTTGAACATGCATTTGCTGCAGCAGTTCTTGGTGGTTTACTCATCGGGATTGGTGCCGGTGGCGCATTACGTTACGGGACATCAACTGGTGGACTTGACATTGTTGCACAGTACTATTCATTTAAAAAAGGCAAATCCGTCGGGTTCATCTCAATGATCCTCAATGTTTCCATGGCACTCATGGGCGCTATGATCGTCGGCGGTAAAGTCGGACCCAGTGGACTCATCGTGAGTGGTGGCGTTATCGCATCCTACACCGTGATTCGTATCATCGTTTCAACAATCATGACTGACCGGATGCACACATCTTATCAATTCTTATCAGTCGATATCATCACATCCACACCACAGGTCTTGGTTGATGAAATCTTACATAAAGTTTATCGTGGTGTTACACTAGTCAAAGTAGAAGGTGCTTTTTCAAAGCATGAAAAAACATTGATCTATGTTGTTATTTCAGCCTATGAACTTCTGACATTGGTTCAGCTTGTTAAACAGGTTGATCCGGATGCCTTTGTAGTGACACGACCCGTCAAAAACGTATTTGGAAACTTCAAACGCAAAACGATTGCATAAAAGGCCATCCCCTTGGCCTTTTATCTTATGTGCTTCATTTCTATCCTATTTTTTGAAAAACCTCATGCATTATTGATATAATGAATATGAAGAATGCGAAAGGAGATGCATCGGATGATTTATACATGCACATTGAATCCTGCTATCGATTATCTTTTAACCATGCGCACTTTAGAATCCAATCAACTGAACCGTGTTGAAGATGCACTTTTTAGAGCTGGAGGAAAAGGCATTAATGTTTCCGTTGTCCTTAATAATTTGAATGTAGAATCCACAGCAACCGGCTTTATCGGAGGGTTTAGCGGTCAATTCATCAAAGATGACCTCGAAAAATACGAACTAATTACCCAAGATTTCATTGAAATTCAGGGTACGACGCGTATCAATGTCAAATTGTCGCATAGTTTCAAAGAGACAGAGATCAATCCAAACGGACCCGCTATTTCCAATAAGGATATGCACCAACTATTAGCTAAAATTGAAACACTCACCGAAAACGATCTTTTGATCTGTTCTGGTAGTACAGCAAACGGACAACCCGATGCATATCAAATGATTGCTGAAGTATGTGCAAAAAAACATATTCCTTTTGTTTTGGACATTCCAGAAGAAAAGATGATCGATCTTTTAAGATATCATCCGCTCCTCATCAAACCGAATTTGGATGAGCTCGAAGCGTATTTTGATGTCAAGATTCAATCCATGGATGAGATGATATCTTATGGGCGTCAATTAAACGAACTCGGTGCTGAGCACGTCATGATTTCCATGGGATCCAAAGGATCACTCTACGTCAACGATCACTTGGTTTATCGAGCAAGCCTTGTCCATGGGCACGCAATCAACACCACAGGTGCAGGAGATTCGATGGTCGCTGGGTTCATTCAATCGTATCTTTTGGATCGCGATCCGAAAAAAGCATATTTGAATGCGGCGATCTGCGGATCGGCAACTGTATTTGGCGAAGGACTTGCCAATCAGGACGCACTCAAACTTTATAAGCATAAAATCAAAATAAAGGAGATTAACTCATGAAAATTAACGAATTGACAAGCCTTGAACTGATTGAACTTTCACTCAAAGCAAAAACAA
>QKIB01000117.1 GCA_003249785.1 Acholeplasmatales bacterium | reverse complement strand
ATCATTGCCAAAAACTCGGCATGTGCATGAAAAGCTTGGGTCTTTTCTCTGGTGTTGTGTGCTCTAGCGATGATTCTGTTTTGATACACAACAACCGCTCCAACAGGAACTTCGTCAATCGCGTATGCTTTTTCAGCTTCTCGAAGAGCAGCCTTCATGAATTTAATCTTTTTTAGGTTTTCCTGGGACTTCATGATAGTGTCTTGATCTTGGTTCATATGATTCGTTCGCTCCTACTAAAATAAGTGGATCGGTGTATGCTGCAGGTTTTCCATTGATAATTCTTTGTGTTCTTGTTGCGGGTAATCCACTTTTGACGCATATAGCCGTCAGTTTGGTAACAAATTCTGCTCTAGCAAGTAGTTCTGGCATTGGACCAAAAGGCTCTCCCCTGAAATCACGATCCAGTCCACCTACAATGACTCTAATGCCTCGATCTGCAAGTTTTTCTGTAATCTCGATGATATCGTTATCGAAAAATTGAACTTCATCGATGACAACAGCATCCGTTTCTGGTTTGACATGATTATAAATTTCCAAACTTTTTTCAATGATGATTGATGGTTTTTTGCTGAGATTATGAGAGACAATTTCTCCTTCAGCATCATATCTTGTATCAATTTTAGGTTTGAAAACAAGCACATTTTGTTTCGCATATTCCAATCTCTTGATTCTGCGAATCAGTTCTTCGGTCTTACCAGCGAACATCGGACCACAAACAACTTCGATAAATCCATTTTTATACGTATGATACATAACAAAATCCCCTTTATTATGATTTTTTTAATAAAAAACGTGATACTCAATCACGTTATTTGTTGTCTTGCTTCTTTTCGTTGAGACCATAGCGTTTATTAAATTTCTCAACGCGTCCAGCTGCCTGAATGAATGTCTGTTGTCCTGTGTAGAATGGATGGCAGTTTGAACATGTGTCGATACGGATGTTTGTTGCCGTTGTTCCAACTTCATATTCGTGCCCACATGTTGAACATTTCACTTTTTGTACAGTATATTTTGGGTGAATTCCTGGTTTCATTTGCTTTTCTCCTTCCGCCATAACCTTTAGGTCATAGTAAGTTTTGCGTGATTATTATATCATTTGATATTTGTTTTATCAAGTGTAATCTTCTATTTTTATTTTTATGTTTCTTTAAGGTTATGCCATGACTGCCAGATCGTATAAAATCGTTGTGCGATGATACCCGTCAAAGCACCGGCTGGAATACTTAAAAATAGCATGATGGGTAAGTATGCAACAACTGCAACACTACCAATAACAAAGATTCCGGCAAGGATCTGACCAAATGCATGAAAGACGGATCCAAGTGTGCTGACACCAATCATCCCAAAGAAATTTAATCTCTTAAAAAATCCCATGGCAAGTGTTGCAAACACAGCACCACTTAAACTCATATAGAAAGTTGGTCCTAACAATTTGCCACTCAAAATCCCAACCAGCAAGACTCTGAGTAAGGTTACTATTGCACTATCTCTAAAAGAATAAACGTACAAAATAATCAAAGTGATGATGTTTGCAAACCCTAATTTTGCTCCCGGAACCGGGATGATCGGAATGGCTGCTTCAATGATATTCAGGACGATTGCTATTGCCAGAAAATTGGCTAGTAGCGTCATTTTACGTGTTCTCGACATCATCATCACCTACACTGTAAAATCGACATTCGTCGCATCAAATTCAACCCGAACGCGGTTAGGTAAACAAATGAGTGGATACCCTGTTGAAACGCCTTGAAGACTACAGATATGATGTGGACTTTGTTCTTGAATAATCTGAACGCTTCGTGCACCATAATCATATGCAATCACAACAATCTGTCTCACACCATTGACTTCATAATCTCCCAAAACCGTGATGGTTTGATGGGTTTCATCAATGATTGGATAAATATCTTGATAAGCACTGGGAACTGTTTGGTTGCCATTTTCAATCACTCGATAATTCACAAAATCAATCGTCACGAGTGGTTCTGTTGACGTTCCATAATAAACGTTCGCACTGGATGCAGCAGTCTGAAAAGCAAAAAGTCTAAACAGAATGAACACTCCGCCTAGAATGACAAACAGCACGGTAACGAGCAAGATGTCTCTTTTGTTTTTCACACTTAACTGATAACTCATCCTTGGTTCTCCTCAAAAACAGTGTCCTTTAGATGTGTTGTGATGGTCGTATCGTAATTGAAGATTAACACTTCAATGCCCAAAGCATCCTGGTGATCGGCTAACCATTGATCAAGTACATCAGGTGGCATTGAAAATAGTGCAGTAGATAGTGCATCAAGCATGCCCAAATCTTGTCCTAACACAGTAACCGTATGATAATATTGCATAGGCTTTTGGGTCTTTGGAGAAACGATATGATGATATCTTAACCCTTGGTATGTCGCATATTGCTCATAATCACCACTGGTTGTCACACCAATATCCTTGACATAGATCATGCCATAACTGGCAATCCCTGTTGTATCCTGGATAGGTGATGCCATGGCAACGTTATAAATGCCTTGATCTCTGTTCTTATTCTCGCCTAATGCGATGGAACTGCTGCCTGCACTAATCGAAAAATTCTTGACACCTTGTTCTTGCAGGTATTTATAAACAATGTCCGTTGCATATCCTTTTGATATGGCACCAAGATCTAGTTGTGCGTGTGTGCTTTTCACTTGAATATAATAATGTCCATTGGATTCGGATAACTCGATAACATTGGGTTCTAAAACGATATTTGTTGCTTCTGTTAACGCATTTTGAAACACGGTTTCTGGAATTTCAGAGAACAGATATCCTGTTGAGTCATCAACCAAAAGACTCTTCCATACATTGATGATTTCGCCAATCGAAATATCAAAATATCCATCAGTCAATGCTTTGATGGATTCTGATTCTTGAATGAGCACATAAAGATCATAATCAATTTCAATGACTTGGTTGTTTTTCTGATTGATCGAGTAAATGTTTTCCAAATAGGGGGAGTCCTGACTTAATGGCACGTAGTTTGTGGTTAACTCTTGATACTCCTTGTAAACAGAATCGATATAAGCTTGATAAGTATCTGCTGTTGCCTGATCAGGTGCGTAAAGATTCACACTGATGTAGGTGTCCATATAATCATAAAAACTGAAAGTATATGAACTTTCAGATTTTGTACACGCAAAAAGCGTGATTAAGGAAACCATAAGGACAACAATCATAGCTATTTTTTTCATCTTATTTCCTCACTTAATGATGCTATCATTATATCACAAAAATCATAAAGAAAAGGACATTGCTGTCCTAAATCTTGATATCGTTATATGTTCCGTCTGGATTTGGATGATCCTTAAGATATTCCAAGATCGGATTGAAATGTTTGTCGACTTTGCCAGGTTTGCACTTCTTTAGGTTTTCGACTTCACCCTTCAAAATAGCAACAGCGAACGCACGGCAGCCAGGAGTTCCACATGCACCACAATTATAATTGGGGAGTAATTTTTCAAGATCATCGATTCTTGGATCTTCGACAACCATTAGATATTTATTCGCAAGGGATAGAATAACCCCCATAAGTGCACCAAGCAAACCTAAAACAATCAGAGGGTAAAATATAGCCATTATAATTTAACCTCCTTCAAAAACTCCATGGTTTCTTTCAAGTTACAACTTGTTCCATTTCTACTACAAGACTCACATGTTTGAGCTTCTGCATATGCTTCTTTGCAACTTTCAGGAATTGCAACTTTCTCGTTTAAGTACATGGTACCGATATAGATGAAGATGATGACGCTGACAACGCCTAAAATAATTAATATTTGCATTAGATCATTCCTGCCAATCCCATAAATGCTAAAGCCATCAAACCTGCAGTAACCAACGCAATTGGCATACCTTTAAGTGCTTTAGGAACGCTAACAGCGTCCAATCTCATGCGGATTGCTGTAAATGTGATGATAATTAAAGCATAACCCAATCCGGAGCCAAAAGCAAATGTTAAGGCTTCTATGTAAGATTGTGGTTGAGCAATATTGGTCAGAGCAACACCTAAGACAGCACAATTACTTGCAATCAGGGGAAGATAGACACCTAAAGCTTTATACAAGCTTTCAGAGAACTTCTTGATAACAAGTTCAGTCAATTGAACTAAAGATGCAATAACCAAAATGAATGCAATCGTATCAATGTACTTAATGTTTAATGGGACAAGTACATAGTAATAAAGTGACTGCAGATAATAAGATGACAACGATAACTGCCAACCCCATACCCACAACAGACTTCATCTTCGTGGAGACACCAAAGAATGAACATAAACCTAAAAACTGCATCAACACAATGTTATTAATCAACATTGCGGAAATTAAAATTGCAAGTAAACTCATTTCTTTTTAGCCCCCTTTCTTTGTTGGAAAGCGGTAATGCCAGCAAGCAGGAACCCAATAACCAAAAATGCACCAGGTGATTGTGCCAGAATGGTGAACGCATATTTGCTTAATCCCAAATTCTGGAACACTGTATATTCAAATCCAAGAGGTAATGTTTTACCTAAAACAATCACACCTGTGCCCAAAAATTCTCTAAAGAATCCAATGACGGATAAGGCTAGTGCAAAACCAATCGAAACACCAAGACCATCAAGCATTGAACGCAAGACATTGTTCTTGGAAGCAAACGATTCTGCTCTACCTAAAATGATACAGTTTACTGTAATCAGGGCAATGAAGACCCCAAGTTCAGTTGCAAGTGCTGGTGCAAATGCATCAACAAGCATCTTAAGAACAGTAACTTCAGTTGCAATGATAATGACATAAACAGGAATACGTACTGTATTAGGTACTAATTTTCTAATTGAAGAAATCGTGATGTTCGTCATGGTTAAGACCAACAAAACCAGAATGCCCATTCCAAATGCGCCTTCAAACGTTGCAGTAACCGCAAGTGCTGGACACATACCTAGTACCATGATGAACAGTGCATTTTCTTTGAAGATTCCTTTTGTGAAAATATCCATTAAGGAAGGTTCATTTTCTTCACTTGCTGTTTTTTTAGCAGAAACTTTTTTAACTTCTGTCATCGAATGGTCACCTCACTTTGCTCTAGGAATGGAAATTCAACGGTATTGAATACCCCAGTTTGTGTGTTTTGATAGGTTGTGGCAATATCAGCCAATAAGGATTGAACAAGTGTCAAACTATAAGTTGCACCACTGATTAAATCTCCACTGGGCATCAAATTTGTAATAGATGATCCAACATAATAAGATAAGTTGGTTCTTGTTTCGGTCAGCTTATAGGTCTGTTTCAGTGTAATGAACCCAGCGCCTGTAATCATTCCGTTGTTATCAATCCCAACAATCATTTGAATGGAGCCGAACTTATTCGTTCCTGATGCAACATAAATATAACCTAACGTTTGTCCGGAAGCATCTTGTGCATCGATGATACTGTCGATAGATGTTGGATTTCCACTATTGGTAATTTCAACCGCATCAACGATTCCTGGCATAACTTCTTGATAAGCAGCATTGGTCGCATCAATGATGTTTTGCTCGATAACCGGTGCTGTGATTGCATTAACGCCACCTATTGCCAATCCACAAACCAACGATACCATGGCAAGGACTAACGAATAGTGAAATATTGGCTTTTCTAATAACTTTCTCATAGTGTAGCACCTCCTGCTCCAAAGTAAACAATGAGGCCCATGATAATGAGTAATACAACATAGCTAATCACAAATCGTGGTCTAATCTTGTTTGATGACCATTTTGGATAATCAATAATTGGAACAAACATATTGGCAAACAGAATCGCAATAGCAACACCTTCAGCGTAAGCTCCAAATAAGCGAACCAGGACGATAATCGAACCAATCAATAATCCGTATAGCCAACGTCCAGGACGTGTGAGTGGCGCCGTAACAGGGTCTGTAACCATGAATGTGATCCCAAATAGCAACCCGCCAGAAAAGACGCTGAACAAGACAAAATCAAGCCATTGTGTTGGATAAAGTTTGAACCCAGCAACCATAATCAAAATCAGGAAGGTTGAGAAGGTGGACAGCACAAGACGATAGTCTGCCGTTCTTCGAACAATCAAATAGACCAAACCAATCAAGATAGCAATTGCATTGATTTCACCCATCGTTCCAGGAATATAACCTGTAATAATATTCGTTAGAGAGTAATTGTTCAATACTTCTGAAAGTGCCATTCCGGATTTCAAGGAAGCTAATGGTGTTGCTCCAGAAATCAGATCTGCACCATAAACACCAGCAAACATTCCAGTTAAAGCCAGTGATACAAATCGACGTCCTGCAGCTGCGACGTTGAAGATATTAGCACCTAACCCGCCAAACATCATTTTAACGACAACAATCGCGAAGATCGCACCCATAGCTACCGCATAAATTGGCATCTTCGATGGCATCAACATCGCAAAGATCACTGCACTGACTGCTGGAGCAGTCACGTTGTTGATGGTATACGTGCTGTATTTTGAGATTAGCTTATCTTTAAATGTCACATCGGTTTTTTTAACCTTTTGTGTCATCCCAAAAATAAGCGCTTCTAGCCCAATCATCAAAACCAAAGAAACGACAATTCTAATCACTGCATCCCATCCAAATCGATAGATGGAAAAGAAAACAACGGGAATCAGTGCAATCAGAACATCGATCATCATGCGTTTTGTGCTGACGTTCTTGCGAACATAGGGGCTCGTTTGTTTAATTGCTTGCATATATATCCTCCTATTTAGCCAAGCGTTTGCCTAAACGCATGTAATCTGTCAAATGAATCTTGGATGGACAAACATAGGAGCATAATCCACATTCGATACATTTGTTGACTTGCAACATTTTCAAAGCATCTTTATCTTTGACTTTATAAGCACTCATGATTTGTGTAGGCTGAATGCTGACTGGACATGAGTAAACACAAGACGCACAATGGATACAAGGTTCTTCAACTCTAGGTTCTTCGTTTAGAACAATCAAGCTGGTTGATGTATGCGTCATGACGATGTCATCGCGTTGAACATTCGTTCCCATCATAGGTCCACCTAAAATCAGAACTTTAGGTATTTCTATATCTTTATAACCACCAGCTAATTCAATGAGTTCAGGAATTTGTGTTCCGATTCGTGCTCTAAAACTGGAATTGTGAACACCATTTCCACTGATGGTAAATAATCTTTCCAAAACAGGTAATCTCTTTTTGACTGCATTATAAATACTTTGTAATGTAGAAACGTTGAAATTGAGGACACCATACTTGCTCAATAACTCACCCTGTGGAATCTTGATACCAACCGCACGGTTGATCATATCAAGTTCCCAACCTTGTGGGTAATGATTGCCTACAGTGACAACTTCAATGTTGTATTCAGAGAATTGTTTCAAATTGAAATTCAGTCTTTCTTGAATTTCTGTGTACTTCTTCTTGATGGCTATCACGCCACGAGGTGCACCACTGGCCTTCATCGCATAAATCAAGCCCTTGATGACTTCTTCAGGATCGTTCATCATCAAACTGTAGTCAGCAATTAGATAAGGTTCACATTCCACACCATTAGCAATGACCACATCAATCTTGTCTTTGGTTTGAAGTTTGATGTATGTAGGAAATGCACTACCGCCTAAACCGACCAATCCAGCTTCTTTGATAATTTCCACAAAATCTTCTTTTGAAAGTGCGTCAATTTCAGCATCGGTACGTTCAACGATTGATGGATGCAGGTTGTATTTCTTGTCATTTTTCACAATCAGACAGTCAACAATCTTACCACTTTGGTCTACTCTTTTTTCATAACCTTTGACTTCTCCGCTGACAGTCGCATGCATCGGTTGTTCGAAGAATGCACCTTTTCTGGTTCCAATGACTTCACCGATTTTGACGAACTGTCCGCCTCTGACGCAGGTTTCCCCTTCGGGACAACGTGCGCTCGTCACTGGGTAATATAAGAAATTCGCGTCCAGATAATGGCGAATGGGTAACTCTTTGAGTTCCTTCTTCCCATCTGGAATATATTTGGTTTTAGCAATCATCGATTAGACTCCCTTCGTGTACAATGGAAACTTACGTGTGAGTTCAGTCACTTTTTCTTTGATTTCCAATATCTTTTCTTCGTTATCTCGATTAGCAAATGTTTCATCAATCAGTTCGGCAACTAAGCACATTTCATCTTCTTTGAATCCTCTGGTTGTCACCGCAGGTGTTCCCAAGCGAATGCCACTGGCATACGCTGGTTTTTCCTTATCAAAAGGCACACCGTTTTTATTACATGTAATGTTAACTTTGTGCAGTAGATTTTCAGCATCTAGTCCGGTAATCCCGTATCTGCCTTTGACATCAATTAGCATTAAATGATTATCTGTTCCGCCACTGATGACTCTGAATCCACGTTTTTGCATTTCATCAGCAAGCATTTTCGCATTTTTAACGACTTGTTTCTGGTAAGTAACAAAATCCTCTGTTAAAGCTTCATAGAATGAAACAGCTTTAGCAGCAATGACGTGCATGAGTGGTCCACCTTGAATGCCGGGGAAGACTGCTTTGTCTACTTTTTTAGCAACTTCTTCATCATTGGTGAGGATAATCCCACCACGTGGTCCACGCAATGTTTTATGGGTTGTTGATGTCACAACATGCGCATAAGGCAGTGGTGAAGGGTGAACACCAGCAGCAACCAATCCTGCGATATGTGCCATATCCACATGCAAATATGCACCGACTTCATCAGCAATTTCTCTAAATCGTTTGAAATCAATGATTCTTGAATACGCACTTGCACCAGCAATGATGAGTTGAGGTTTAACTTCTTTCGCAATTTCAAGGACCTGATCATAATCAATCATTTCCGTTTCTTCACTCACACCATAAAAAGCAGTTTGATAGAAGCGCCCTGAGAAGTTCAATTTGAACCCGTGTGTTAAATGCCCACCTTCAGCAAGTGACATCCCCAAAATCATATCTCCTGGTTTGAGTAATGCCTGATAGACAGCCATGTTTGCTTGAGAGCCAGAATGTGGCTGAACATTAGCAAATCCGGCATTGAACAGTTTTTTCAGTCTTTCAATTGCCAAGGTTTCGATTTCATCAACAAATTCGCATCCACCGTAATATCTTTTCTTCGGATATCCTTCTGCATATTTATTGGTCAAAATTGATCCTTGAGCTTGTAAAACCGCATCGGAAACGAAGTTTTCGGATGCAATCAGTTCAATATGTTGTTCCTGTCTGTTTTTTTCCTTGGAAATAATTTCATCAATCATTGGATCGACACTTTTTAGGTTCATAATTTCCTCCTGGGTTAAATCCCAAAATATTATATCATACTCGGAAACAAAACAAAAGACAGATTTTGAAGTAAATTCCCCTGTCTTTTTTTAGTTTGTTTTTCCTTTAATCCTTCAGTCTAAAGGTCTCATTTATAATTTGATATTGTGATAGACGGATTGAACGTCATCAATTTCGTCAAGCATGGAAATCAAACGATCGAATTTGCCACGATCTTCTTCATCATCTAATGTGCTTTCCATGATAGGTAGCCACATCAATTCTTCAGTCGTGAATTCGATTTCTGGTTTTGCATCTGTGATTGCAGTTCTGAGTTTGTTGAAATCATTGGCTTCACCATAAATCGTGATGCCTTCTTCTTCAACTTCGATGTCGCTGACATCCAAGTCGTTCATGACCAGAATTTCCAGGATTTCATCTTCTGTAATGCCTGTCATTGACAAAACAGCCAAATGGTTGAACATATGGACAACGGAACCACTGACACCTAGTTTTCCACCGGTTTTAGTAAAACAATTTTTGACAACAGCGATCGTACGGTTGACATTTTCAGTCAAACATTCGACGACAAACATCGAATTTCCAGGACCGAAACCTTCGTAACGTGCTTCGGAGTAATTTTCATCGCTTCCGCCTTTTGCCTTGTCAATCGCTCTTTTAATAACATCGGCAGTGACTTGTTCTTTCTTTGCTTTTTCAATAATTTTCTTTAATGCTTGGTTTGTTTCAGGATCTGGTGTTCCAGATTTAGCTGCCATATAGATTTCTTTGCCGTATTTCGCATATAGCTTGCTTTTCATCGCAGCCGTTTTTTCCATGGCTACTTTTCTGACTTCATGTGCTCTTCCCATTGGTTTATCTTCCTTTACTGTCCAAATTTTTCGTCATAATTCTTGATGCTTTGTGTAATGATTTTTTTCGCTGCTTCAGCGCCTTCAATATCCAAAATATACGTTTTCTTGCCTTCCAATGATTTGTAGACTTCAAAGAAATGTCCCATTTCTGTCATCAGATGCGCAGGTAATTCACTAATGTCTTTATATTGTGTTAATGATGGATCTCCAAATGGAATCGCGATGATCTTTTCATCGATTTCATCGGAGTCGATCATTTTCATGACACCAATCGGATAACAATTGACAATGGATAAAGGCTCAATGTCTTCTTGACATAAAACCAAAACGTCCAAGGGGTCATTGTCACCAGCGTAAGTTCTGGGAATGAATCCATAGTTTGCAGGATAGTGGGTAGAAGTAAATAAAATTCTGTCCAGAATGATCATGCCCGTTTCCTTATCAAGTTCGTATTTTTTCTTGCTGCCTTTGGAAATTTCGATGCATGCAACAAACTTATCTGGTTGAATCCGTGACTTGCTAATGTCATGCCAAATATTCATATCAAAGTTCTCCTTTTCATCGCTTGACTCTATTTTACCATTTTTGGTTAAAAAAACACCCTATCACCGGGTGTCTTTTTATCACACACGGATAGCGTTTGACGCTACTTATCCCCATGTGCACATATGTGTATTGATTTACTCGTAAATCCTACGAATATTAAAAACAACCCCTAAAATGTTTTAATAAACCGTAGTCATGATGTTTGGCACCATGGTAGAAACGTTATTTCCATATCAAATAACATATACGATCATCAAATACATTCCCATTATAGCAATAACCCTTTACATTGTAAAGGTTATATTTCGCTTTTTACATACAACGTGATTCATCTAGAGACATGCTTCAAATAAAGCTCGTATGTATTTTCCATCAACGCATTGATTGTCATAGGTCCAACACCTCTAGGAACAGGTGAAAGATAAGAGGCAACTTCACTCACACCAGCAAAATTGACATCACCGACAAGTTTGCCATCAACTCTGTTGACACCAACATCAACAACGACTGCTCCAGGCTTGATCATGTCTTTGGTTAAAAGCTCAGGGCGACCTGCTGAAGCGATGATAATATCTGCTTGTTTCGTGTGAAAAGCTAAGTCCTTGGTCTTGGTGTGGCACACCGTAATGGTTGCCCCTTGATCCATCAACAAACGAGCAACTGGAAAACCAACTATATTACTTCTACCAATGACAACAGCATGTGCTCCTTGAATTGGTATTTCATAGGTTTTCAGAAGTGTCATAATGCCTTTAGGTGTTGCTGGATAAATGGTTGGTCTTTTCTGATAAAGATTACCCTGATTCACCACATGAAATCCATCAGCATCTTTTTCCTTCAAAATCATATCAATCAGTTTGATATCATCTAGATGTTTGGGAATTGGTAGTTGCAGTAAAATACCGTCCACATCATCATCATGGTTGAGTTTGTCAATCAATGCTTCAAGTTCTGCTTCACTGACTGTATCTTCAAGGTGATAAAGGGTATGCGTGATACCTACGAGTTTGCATGCTTTGCCTTTCCCTTTGACATAAGATTGACTTGCTGGGTTTTCTCCAACCAGAATAATAGATAAACTTGGTGCTCGGTGATATTTTTCAACATCTTTTTCAATTTTCGCTTTCAGTTCCAAATTTCTGTCATTGGCAACTTTAGCGCCATCTAATAAAATCATAAAATCACCTCTAATTGATGAGGTTGCCTTCACTGTCGACAACCATTTCAAGCGCTCTTGGCGTCTTGTTTAATCCTGGCATGACCATGATGCCTTTTGTGAGAGCAACCAAGAATCCAGCACCAAGTGATGGTCTGATTTCCTGGATGGTCAGCGTAAAGTCTTCAGGCAATCCCTTGATTTTGGGATCTCCCGTTAAAGATAATGGGGTTTTAGCCATACACACTGGCAAATTCCAACCAAGTTCCTGATATGTTTCAAGCTGTGCAGTCGCTTTCTTGGTGAAGACCACTTCTTTTGCCCCATAGATCTTTTGTGCAATTTTTTCAATTTTGGTCTGTGGAGTATCCGATGAATCGTAAAGGTTTTGGAAGTTTGATGGATTTTCTGTGATCTCTACGATTTGATTGGCAAGATCAACCATGCCTTCTCCACCTTTTTCAAATCCTTTGCATAATGC
>QKIB01000096.1 GCA_003249785.1 Acholeplasmatales bacterium | reverse complement strand
TTATAGAGATTGCCATCTGTCTCTACATCCGAAAGTCGACGTTTGAGAAACAGTTCATCAATGGGTTCAAAGAGTGTATAAACCCCATAATCGTGAACTGTATCGCCAATTTTGATCGATAAATATGCTAGGGTTGTTGTTGCTGCGTAGACTCCAAAATTCTGGAATAAGCGTAATGAAAACTTTTCAGTTAGGTAGGTTGAGTCCCAGTTTCGATTGAATTTCATATCTAGTTCTTCAAGTTCGAATGCGGTTCTTTTCTTATTTTGTGCTAACGAGTCCAAACCAAAATCCTCATCAAATGAAATTTTGAAATTCGATAAGTTTAATGTTCCATCTGAATTTTCAATCAAAACTCTTGAAAGATTACCTCTGGTTCGAAGTCCGATATCATCAATCGAAACCGTTCCGTCATCATCAGTGAACGTCATGTTTGCTCTGACGTAAGTATCCGCTCTTAAATCACCATTAAATTGCTCAGCATAGGCGATCAAAGAATCATTGAGTTCAGTCCATGCAGTTTCAGTGATTTCAATCGTGATTGTCTTTTTCATCGTGTCATTGAACAGACGATCAAAAGATTCAATATTCACAGGTGTAACGACCGTATTGTTATCCGTAGGATCTGTGGTTGGTGGTGTATCAATAGGTAGATATTCACAGGATGCTAGAATGATTGATAGCATTGCAATCAAAAATATCATCTTAATTTTTTTCATGTTGCACCTCAGCGAATGTCTTAAATTTCAGCATACCTTGTCGTGTCCCATTTTCAAAAATGGCTTGATCAGGTTCTTCTCTATTTTCAAATCTGAACTCAACTTGCATAATCCAATGTGTTTCGTCTTTTTGATCAACAAAGGTATTGACACAACGGTTCCAAACACCTTTGACCTGATAAATCATGGTGATTTCATGTGGAATCTGATTGGATTCAACATAAACTTTCATTGGCATCAGTGATTCGCCTTGACGAAAATAAAAGATGGCTTCACTGCCATTTTCAAACAGCAACCGCTTTTTTTGTTCGATGTGATCCAGATTTTCTTCCCATTGACTCATTTGGTCAAGATCTGTGTAGAGTCTAGCGACATCTTCAATCTTGCGTTTGATTTCCATTTCAATCTGATAAATCATACGTCCACCTCTTATTTGTATTATAGCATAAAAAAAGCCGAAAATATCGGCTTTCTTTATCCCTTAAGACTAGTCAGCGGGATACACTTTATCATTGTTTTGTTCAAAATATGTTTCAAATGTAATCTTTTCTAAAACACTATGTGTTGAAAGATTATAACTGACCAGTTGTGCATAAGATAATGTGTAGATGATGCCATCGATATACACACCACGATCAATACCAACATAATAATCGGTTGGATCTTGAGTGATCACAATCGGATCAGAAATGATATCACTTGGATTTGCTGCACTAAAATCAATAAAGAAGACCAAATATTCACTTCTATAAGTATACGTCCAATCATTAGGATTGCTAGCATCATAGGTCCAACTCATGACTGGAAAAGCAATGATGCCTTTTTCAGGAGAAATCATGAGCGCTTTTGGATTATAAGAAGCTTCTGAATAACTATATGAATAAAGGTCTGAAGCATATTGGTTCAATAGCTGATATTCGTCCAAAACAGTTTCAGAATCATAAGCGCTAATCTTCATCCCTGTAACAAAGCCATTTTCATCTGCAGTGAATCCAAAACCAATCAGATGATTATTATTGTCCCATACATGTAGATACGTTGAGAATCCTGGTTCTTCAATTGCTCCAGTAATCACTGGAGCTGTGGGATCAGATAAATCTATAGAGTATAGCGGATCATGCGTTTCAAATGTTACCACGTAGCCCTGATCACCATTGAAACGAACCGATTTGATGCTTTCATTAGGCTGACCTAATCCTTCTTGAATTGAACCTAGAATCTTGAGTTCATCGGTTGTTTCATCTTCTGTCAAGACATAAAGTGCATTATGAATCGGATTCCAAGTGGATGTAACAACTCTGAAATTGCCATCGTATTCATCCATCCAATACTGATCGCCAACATAACCTGGTAAAGTCTTTTGTCCGACATATGAAACGGATGCTGTTTCAGGATCTAATGC
>QKIB01000153.1 GCA_003249785.1 Acholeplasmatales bacterium | reverse complement strand
GATTGCTTGCAGGTGACCATCCTAAAAGAGAAATGAAATTAAACATTGCTTCTGGAAGATAACCCATCGATTCATATTCCGAAATGAATTGAATCACATTTTGATCTCTTTTTGAAAGTTTTTTCTTTTGTTCGTTGACGATGATGGTCATATGTCCAAACTTGGGAACTTCCCACCCGAACGCTTGATAGACCATGATCTGTTTGGGTGTGTTTGTGATATGTTCTTCACCACGCAGAACGTGTGTGATTTCCATTAAGTGATCGTCAACCACGACTGCAAAGTTATAGGTTGGAATGCCGTTGTCTTTCATCATAATCCAGTCTTCGACATCCTTGCTTTCAAACTTGAGCTCTCCTCTGACGAGATCTGAGAAGGTGTAGGTTTGATTTTCAGGGACTTTGAAACGAATGGCGAAAGTATCGCTATTTTCTCTGTATTCCTTATAGGCAAGTC
The DNA here is from genome assembly GCA_003249785.1 of Acholeplasmatales bacterium. Lineage (GTDB taxonomy): Bacteria > Bacillota_I > Bacilli_A > Acholeplasmatales > Acholeplasmataceae > Peloplasma. The sequence continues at coordinate 7,846 of QKIB01000153.1, read as the reverse complement.
CTTTTTCTAAAAGATCATTTGCATATTTTTGATATAAATCCAAACGTTCCAATTGACGATACGGACCAAATGCACCACCCATATCAGGAGACTCATTCCAGTCCAAGCCAAGCCATCTCAAATAATTGAGCTGTGAATCTTCACCGCCTTTGACATTTCTGGAAACATCAGTATCTTCGATACGTACAATAAAATCGCCGCCAAAATGACGTGCGAACAGGTAATTGAACAACGCACTGCGTGCGTTGCCTATATGGAGCAGTCCCGTAGGACTTGGAGCGTACCTTACGCGTACCTTCTGCATCATTAACACATCCTCACATGCAAGTAATATTATACGATATAACCATCGATTAAACAATGGTTATATGAATTTATTCATATTTCAAGGATCCATCGTAACCGATGGACTTTAAGTATGTATTGATTTGTTTTCTGTTTTTAAAGACGATGGTTTTGTCTTTATATTTTTCTTTATACAATCTGAAAAGTGCTCTAGATTCTCTGGTTCTGCCTTTAAATAGAATCCACCAAATAAAACTGATATCGAGTTTCTCCTTACATCCCTGAGCAATCGTATCCCTGTTCTGGTTATGATATTTGATTCTTCTAACGATGGCACCATACAGACACTTGAATCTATTAAAGTCAAAAATGAAGAGTTGATCACATTGATCAAACCGTTCATTCGCGTATTTCCGGTACAAACCATCAATGAGCCAGTCTTCTTGTTTCATGAAATCCTGGATTTCGCTTTCAACTTGAACTTTATCTCTTCTCGTCCAATTGGGTCCGAAGAAAATGGTATCAATATGAAGGACGGGAATCGCATAATGTTTTGCAAGTCTTTTTGCAAATGTAGATTTTCCTGAGCTTGAATGCCCAACAACTAGTATTTTCATAACTGTTCCTCAATCAAAATCATTAAATGCTTCTAGTATACTTTGGTTAATTTTTTTGGGTTCACCATGTTTGACAAAAAGCATAGCAACCAGCGCGAGTGAGATGAAGATCGTCGCATAAGGAAATAAGATACGTCTGCCGAAATGATCCATTAAAATGCCAGAAAAAATGGGAGTAAAGATCTGTGCAGACATAGAAGCTGCATAATAATAACCCGTATATCTTCCAACATCTCCACGGCTCATTTCAACAACCATGACATATGTATTGACAGAGATCATCGTTAATCCAATACCCGCTATCGAAATGATCGACGCCGTCAGCCATGCTTGATTTTCATGAAGATACCAGACACTTCCCATGGCACCAGCAAGGAGAACCATGCCAACCAAGACTGTTTTTTTACGGCCAATCCACATGGAAAGAATCCCTACGGGGAGAATCATCACGACAACAAACACCTGTGCAACAATGAAAGGAAAATCAGAGAAATTCATGTTGAGAACCTTAGGTAAGTAATCAGCAATCTTTGAAGTGACTGCATTGTATCCGACAAATAGTAAGAAGATCGATGCCAATAGGAAATATAGGGAAACGCGTCGTTTGAGTGTCATTTCAGGGGTTGATTCAGTCTTGCTGTAAATCCCTCGATCCAACTCAAACTTTTCCATCATTCGATTCTTTTCAGCTACCAATCTGGGTTCTTTGACCTTCCATAAGAAAATCCCTAAAACCAGTATCATCATACAGCCAACGAAAATATAGACAAACACATGATTATCATAACTACTTCGGTTCAATCCGCTCAGCATGATGACATAGACCGCAAGAATCCCACCGAAAGCCCCCATCAGGGTGATCACCGCATTTGCTTTACTTCGTAAAGGCTTTAAAGTGATATCTGGCATGAGTGCAACTGCAGGGGATCTGAAGATGGTCATTGAGACCAGTGCAATGAATAAGATGGTAGCAAACACAATCAAGTTGGTGATGTCTGACGACGTCACCTCCCATGCACGTTGTGATAGATAATTATAATAGAGATCTTTGATATTTGAAAGTTCTCTGGCATCTAAGTTATTGCCATCACTATTCAGTATATCAAGCATTGGATTTTTAATGTTGTCACGCCAATTGAAATATGTTTGGGCACTGATGTTTCCATCTTGGAGACTTTCAGCTCGTTCAAGTGACATGTTATCAACCACCAGATACCAGTGGCTGGTTTCTGTAACATCCGCAGTGGAATCAAAGGCAACATCATAATGATTGGTGATGATGTCGGTTGCTTGAATATCTAGGGTTTGGACAGCATCTGTATAAGCGAGTCCCATAAAAGCAAACGCAGACAACAATGTTCCCACGATAATATAAGGGGTTCTTCTGCCTAGTTTGGAATTGCTTTTATCGGAAAGCGCACCAAAGACAGGAAGCAAAATAACAGCCATGATATTGTCAAATGACATGACAATACCCGACCAGGTCTGATTCAATCCGAATTTGTCGATGAGTGTTCTGGCAATCATTAAGTCATAGGCTTGCCAAAACATAGAAATGATGAAAAAGATTAACCCGACATAAATCGTATTCCGATAATTCAGTTTCATAGATTGCCCCTTTTTTGATTTTCATTTCCATTATAACACTTTTAAAAAGAAAGGGACCCAAATGGGTCCCAACGACTTAACGTTTTGAGAATTGTGATGCTTTTCTTGCTTTTTTCAAACCGTACTTCTTACGTTCTTTAGCACGTGGATCACGTGTAATGAGACCAGCTGGTTTCAAAGTTGTACGAAGTTCTGGATTTGCTTCCATCAATGCGCGAGTAATACCTAAACGGATCGCTCCTGCTTGACCTGTGATACCGCCGCCATAAACATTAACGGAAATATCATATTTGCCTTCACTTTCAGTTAAGACGAGTGGTTGGGCAACGTCTAAGCGTGTTGCAGCTGAAGGAATATAATCTTCGAATGAACGGCCATTGATGAGAAATTCGCCTTTACCATTAGATAAGATAACTCTTGCAACTGACTTCTTACGACGTCCAGTTCCCAAATATTGTACTTTTTCTTTAGTTGCCATTTCTTATACCTCCAATACTTCTGGTTGCTGAGCAGCATGCTTGTGATCAGGACCTGCATAAACAAAGAGTTTGTCTGCCATTTGTTTGCCTAATTTGGTATGTGGCAACATACCCACAATTGCTTTTTCAACCATGCGTGTTGGGAATTTAGCCATGACATCTTTTGCAGTCGTGGTGGATAAACCGCCATTATAGCCTGAGTGACTATAATAAAGCTTCTTGTCCCACTTCTTGCCAGTTAATTCAATTTTATCTGCATTAACAACGATCACATAGTCGCCATTGTCTACATGTGGAGTGTAGGTTGGTTTATGCTTTCCCTTTAAGACAGATGCGACTTCGGTTGCCAAACGGCCCAAAGTCTTGTTTTCTGCGTCAACTACATACCATTTACGAGTGATGGTAGAAGCGTTAGCCATAAATGTTTTCATTGTGAATCTCCTTATATTCTTATTTGTGAAATAAGGGCTTGTGGAAATAAATTTTAAAACGTACCTATCATATAATACTATACAGATAGTCAATTGTCAACAGTTTTGTGTAGGATTTGATGGAATAATTTGCTTTTGTTATGCGTTTGAACTCATCTGTTAACAAAAAGAAAAACCACCTTCCGAAAAGAGTGGAACGATGGTTTTATTTTTCTTTATTTTATCTCAAAAAGCAAGTGTATTATTCTACGATAATGCCTTGTGCCCATTCCAAATATTGATCTTTGCTATCTTCCAAATCCTTAGATAAACATCCGAAGTTCATGGAATAATAGTGACTTGAACCTTCCATAGCAACCAGCATATATCCGTATTCAACACCATCTACAGAATTGGTGTAATAAGCATATAGGAATGAAACGCCATCTTCATCATATGATAAGACTTCGGCGCTTGATTTCCCACCATTGGATAATACACCATCCATGTAGGATGAAAGTGATGAGATACCATAAGACGTCAAGGATGACTTAGTTTCTCTCATTCCCATGAAAATATGGTCAAGTGATACAAGATAGAAAGGCACTTGAACTGTATCCTTTTCTACAAACGTAGTATCCAAAGTGATTGTAATCCCTGATCCTGAAAATTCTTTTTCTTTTGCTGTACATGCTGATAAACTAAAAATCGCAAATAAAAAAACAATCCATATAAATCCTTTTTTCATTTCATTATGCTCCCCTTAATTGGTTTTTCTTGCTTATATTTTAGCATGAATTTGCGTGATTTGTTCCAAGTTCATAAAAAAAAGTTTTATCAATCGATAAAACTTTTACTCACTTTTCTGATGATTCCTCAATACACACATTCTTTTCATTCATATCGATGATCACTCTTTCGTTTTTACTGGTTGGAATGTTTTTTCCAATATAATCCGCCCTGATCGGTAGTTCACGATGTCCTCTATCAATCACAATAGCGAGTTGAATCTGTTCAGGTCTCCCATGATCGCTTAGTGCATCCATGGCAGCTCTGACACTTCTTCCGGTGTATAAGACGTCATCCACTAAGACGACACACTTTCCTTGAACATCTAAATCCTGTTTTTTATGCTCAATACTGGACTTTAGATCATCTCGATATGATCGAATATCCAAAGGATATATTGGCACATCGACATCAGCGAATCTTTTTAAGTTTTCCTTTAAAATTAATGCGATTGGAAATCCTTTTTTCAATATGCCGACAAAAACCAAGCAACTCAAATCTTGATTGCGTTCGATGATTTCATGCGCCATACGCTTTAGCGTTCTTGACAATTGTTCTTGATTCATGATTTCTTTCATATGATCACCAGTTCTATGATAACATTTTTTACATAAATAGGGGTTGATATTTTTTGTGTTCATGATATACTTGTAGCAGTATAGGTCCTTTAAGTGATGCCCGTGAGCATGACAAGGTATCTTTGATTTCATACCTCAAACATTTAAAGGACACCACTGGTGTCTTTTTTGTTAAAGGCCTATAACAAAAAAATAAGGAGAAATCTTATGAATGAAAATGGTTTGGTTGTAGGCATTAACGAGAAGCCAAAAACGATAGGTCATTGGATCGTTTTGAGTCTTCAGCATGTATTTGCAATGTTTGGTGCAACGGTCTTGGTTCCGTTGCTCACTGGTTTGGATGTAGGTGTTGCTCTAGTTGCAAGTGGTATTGGTACACTTATTTATATTGCTTGTACAAGAGCAAAAGTTCCGGTTTATTTAGGTAGCAGCTTTGCTTATATTACAACGATTTCAGCAGCAATCCTATCATCAGGTGGACCTGAAAGTGCGTATGTTGGATTAATGGTTGTAGGCTTGATTTATGCAGTTGTAGCTACGATCATTCGTTTGGTGGGTAGTGCGTGGTTAAAGAAACTTCTTCCACCGATTGTCATCGGTCCGATGATTATTATCATCGGGTTGTCACTCGCTCCAGTAGCAATCCAATCTGCTGGGTTAGATGGCAGTGCAACCTGGAAAGAACCTGTTGTTGCACTGATCACATTCTTAACGGTTGTACTACTTTCAATTAAAGCCAAAGGATTCTTGAAAATTGTCCCCTTCCTCATTGCTATTTTTGTTGGTTATGTTGCAGCCATTATCTTTGGACTTGTCGACTTGTCGGTAGCTTTTGCCGGGTATCATTTCTTACAAGTTCCTAATTTCACATTCCTTGGAACTTACAGTCTTGATTTCTCACAAGCTTTGGTCTTCGCACCACTCGCATTCGTAACCATCGCTGAACACATCGGTGACCATGTTGTCTTGGGGACAATCACTCATAATGACTTTTTGGAAAATCCAGGTTTAAAAAACACCTTAATGGGTGATGGATTGGCAACGTTTGCTTCCGCAGCCCTTGGTGGACCTGCAAATACCACTTATGGTGAAAATACCGGTGTTATTGCAATCTCTAAAGTCGGATCCGTGTATGTCATCGCACTAGCGGCACTATTTGCCATCATGTTGGGTTTTTTCGGATACATCCAAGCATTCATCAACAGCATCCCTTGGGCGGTTATAGGTGGCATGACAATCGTTTTATATGGACTCATTGCAGCCAACGGTGTTAAAGTACTGATTAAAGATAAAACTGATTTATCACAAATGAAAAACCTTGTGGTTGTCTCAACCATGCTCGTTATAGGACTTGGTGGAGGACTTCTTCAAATCACTGCATCCAGTGCTTTATCTGGGATGAGTCTCGCAGCTATTGTGGGTATCCTACTTAATCAAGGCATTAACTTATTAGAAGGACGCAAAAAGAATTAAAAGAAAAAAGGGTTGATCTCGAGGGAGGTCAACCCTTTTGTTTTATTTAGTGAGGTAGAACGTTCAGTAAGACAATATAAATGAGGAAGAATGCAGTCACGCCATAAAGTAATGGGCTGACTTCTTTACCTTTCTTACCGAAAAGCATAACGATCACATAGGTTAAGAATCCAAATCCGATACCATTTGAAATCGAATAGGACAAGAGCATGACAAGAATTGTGATGAAACTTGCGATTGAAATTTCCCACTTATGCCATTCAATTCTGCTCATTGAAGCTGCCATCATCGTACCAACGACAACCATTGCTGAAGCCGTAACGCCTGAAGTGACAACACTTAGGAATGGTGCTAAGAAAATAGATAACAAGAATAAAATACCTGTAACAACAGAGGCAAGACCTGTTTTCGCTCCTGCACCAATGCCAGAAAGAGATTCAATATAAGAAGTTGTTGTTGATGTACCAAGCACTGAACCGATTACGGTTGCAGATGAGTCAACGATGTTTGCTTTTTGAATATCTTCTTCTTTAGCATCGGGAAGTTGTTCTGTAACTGCCAAGAGTGTTCCTGAAGTATCGAAAAAATCAACAAATAAGAAAGCAAAGATAGCAAACCATCCGATTGGATGAACAAGTAAGGATGGAATAGCTACAATCGCTTGTCCGAATGTTGGAGCAAGTGAAGGTAATCCGCCACCAAAGACTGGTAAACCAGGCATACCGGCTACACCAAAGACTTCACCAACGAATAATCCGACAACTGCAGTAATGACTAGACCATAGAAAACAGCAGCTCTGACCTTTAATGCGAGTAAGATTATAGTAATCAAAATTCCAAACAATGCTAAGATAGCTACTGGATTTGTCAAATCACCTAAAGATGTATTGGTACCGCCAGTGTTGACAATAATGCCAACATTGACCAATCCGATATAAGCAATGAAGAACCCAATACCAGATCCAATCGCATACTTCAAGGATTGTGGAATAGCCTTAACAACTTTAGCACGTAACCCAAGTAAGGTAATGACCAAATAGAGAACACCTGAAATCAAAACAGCTGCAAGTGCTTGTTGCCAAGTGTAACCCATACCAAGAACAACAGTGAATGAGAAGAATGCATTCAAACCCATACCAGGCGCTAAAGCGACTGGTAATTTTGCAAACAATCCCATAGCAATCGTAGCTAGACCAGCAGCAAGTGCTGTTGCTAGAAATACAGAACTTAGATCAAGACCAGCAACCAACTGAAGTTCTCCACCACTACCATCAGAAACCACACCACCCATCAAAGCTGGGTTTGCAAACAAGATGTAGGCCATTGTGAGAAAGGTCGTTAGACCGCCTACAAGTTCAGTTTTAATTGAACTCCCACGTTCGTCAATCTTGAAAAATTTCTTGAATTTTTCCACGTAAAATACGCTCCTTTTTTATTTTTTGTATTCAAATGTATTTTCAAAAAGAAAAAAACCACGAAATTGCTTTTGTGGTTTCTACATATGAAAACAATAAAAAAGGTGTTTTCATATCGTAGTCGTGAATTTTACGGACTCACGGTAGAAACTTGACCTCCACATCAGGTCGATTATACGATACATTGAATAC
>QKIB01000099.1 GCA_003249785.1 Acholeplasmatales bacterium | reverse complement strand
ATGATCTTTTGCTGAAACAGGAATGACACCTTCAAATGGATAACTGTTTAAATATGAAATGATGATCTCATCAATTTCTGATTTGTTTTTAAGTGTGTCGATTTTGTTAATCAGCAAAAAAACAGGGATGTCGATGCCTTTGAAGTATGCAAGGATATGATCTTCGGCACTTCCTTTTTTTGAATCCACAACAAACAATACCATATCAACATCCTTGATGGATGATACTGCAATCTTGTCTATGGTCTTGTTGAGTAAATCCTTCCCTTTGTGCATCCCTGGGGTATCCACAAATACCATTTGGAAATCAGGTTTCGTATAAACACCCATGATTCGATTTCTTGTAGTTTGTGGTTTTGGACTCATGATGGCAATTTTTTCACCAATGAGTGCATTGATCAGTGTTGATTTGCCGACGTTGGGTCTACCAACGATAGCAATGAATCCGGATTGATGCTTATTCATCTTTTGGTTTTTCGTTTCCATGGTTTCGCCTTTGGTATTTGCAAGTGTGATCTTCGTGCCTTTTGGCAAGAGTTCATGCATGACTTGTCTACATGCACCGCATGGTGAAACAGGACCATGATCATTAGCAACAATCGTCATGGACACGATATCTTCTTTTTTATAGCCTTGGCTATAAAGTGAGTATAATGCACTTCTTTCTGCACAGTTGGACAAGCCAAACGATGCATTTTCGATATTTGCACCATGGACATATGTTCCATCCTTGAGTAGGATGGCTGCACCAACCTTAAATTTGGAATAGGGTACATACGCTTTTTTTCTGGCAAGCATTGCCTGTTCTAACTCTTTATTCATACTGTCTTCCTTTCGAGATGCGCATTTTTCAAAATACGCTCCTGTTCTTGAATCATGATTTTTTCTTCTGCTTCGGTGTGATGATCAAATCCCAAGAGATGCAAATATCCATGGACCGCTAAAAATCCGATTTCTCTTTCAAAGGAATGACCATAATCTGCAGCTTGGATTCTTGCTTGTTCGATGGAGATGAAAATATCGCCAAGCGAATTATCATCTGGATCATCATTGATGAAACTTAATACATCCGTTGGACGATCAATATTTCTGTAGGTCTTATTCATTTCATGAATTGTGTTTTGATCTACAAAAATGATTTGCATGTTCTTTTTCTGATCCTTGATCGGTGTGAAAATGGATCTGAGCAAAACGCGAATTTCCTTGATATCTTCTTCGGTTTGATTATGAAGACTGATTCTCATTGGTTTCGTACCTTTCAAGAATGTGTTGGACAAGTGGGTGTCTAACGACATCCAGTTTTTCAAACTGAATGATCTTGATGTCTTCAAGATCCGATAATAGTCCCAAGACTTGATTCAAACCCGATGGAACCCCTTTGGGTAAATCCGATTGGGATGGATCGCCTGTGATGACCATCTTGGATGCGAATCCAAGACGTGTGAGAAACATTTTCATCTGAACACGGGTTGTGTTTTGTGCCTCATCTAGGATGACAAATGCATTTTCCAACGTACGCCCACGCATGTAGGCAAGTGGGGCAATCTCAATAATGCCTTTATCAATTAAGGCTAAGGTGTTCTGAGTGCCTAGCATTTCATAAAGCGCATCATACAGTGGAACAAGATAGGGGTCAACTTTTTCCTTTAAGTCTCCTGGTAAAAATCCGAGGTTTTCACCTGCTTCAACAACAGGTCTGGTTAAAATCAATTTCTTGACTTTCCCACCCTTAAGTTCACTGACAGCCTGAGCAACCGCAAGATATGTCTTTCCGGTTCCGGCAGGACCCACACCAAAGACCAAATCATAGGTTTCGATGGCATGCACATAGTCTTTCTGGTTGAATGTCTTAGGATAAATCGAGCGTCCAGAATCATTGACTAAAATCCGTTTCCGGTTCTGATATAATTCATAAATGTCTTGTAGTTGATCTTTTTCAGCCAGTTTGATGATGTACATCACATCACGTTCAGATAATTGGATCTGATGTTTCAATCAAGACATCAAAAATAGTTTCCAACAAAGGTAACTGTTCTTTCTTGGCATCTGTCAGAATCTCTGATCCGACGACAGATACGTTCATGCCCAGATATTGTTTGAAAACCAATAGATTACGATCTTGTATGCCAACCAATCTGGCGATTGCTTCGGCATGATGAATTTGTCGATTTAATTTCATTAAATCCGCTCCTTACCGTGTAATTATTATACCACACCGCCAAAAATAAAAAAGCACTGGTATACTTTTTTATGGTTAAAACAAAAAAACGCACCCATTTGAGTGCGATTTTCATCAATTTACTTTTTCTTAGCGCGAGCTGCACGTTGTGCATCTTTACGTGCTACACTTGGTTTCACGTAAAATTCACGTTTGCGTGCTTCTTGGAGGTTTCCTGACTTAGAAACATCACGTTTAAAGCGACGTAAAGCATCTTCAATTGATTCTTTTTCGCGAACGATTGTTTTAGGCATTGTCTGCCCTCCTTCCACGCTAGGTTCATAGCCTTAATTATTATATATGATTTTTACGTATTTGTCAAAAATTTTTACGATTTTTGTAGAGATAAATAGCTTAGTGCGTAGAGACATGCCGCTTCAGTTGGTAGAATGTTCTTTCCAAGTGAAATCGAAGTTGCATGAAGGTCTTCAAACATCTGCCGTTCACTATCGTCAAGACCACCTTCTGGTCCGATGACTAGAGCAATTTTTTTTGAATTAGGATCTTTCAAATTCAGTTGATCAAGGGTTGTTGACTTGTTATTTTCATCAGCTAAAAGTATGAAATCAAATGCTTGATAATCTATATTCTTAAGCTTGTTTTCAAAACGGATTTCAGGGACATCAAAACGATGGGCAAGCTCAGCAGCTTCCTTTGCAATTAATGATAATCGTTTTTGTTTATTTTCGATGTTTTCCAATTTTGCAATGCTTCTTTTCATTGGAACAAAAACAATCTCTGAAACACCGAAAATGGTTGCATACTTTGCAACAAACTCATTTTTCGATCCTTTAGGTAACCCTTGAATCAAGGTGATATGCATGGAAGTTTCGGCTTCAAGTTCCTTGACAATCGAATAGGTGACATCATGTTCTACACTTGTGATCATTGCCAAAAAGCATTTTCCACGTGAACAAACGATAATCTCATCATGCTCGTGCATGCGCATGACATGCTTGATGTGATGAGCATCTTGTCCGTTAATCTCATGATTTAATTCATCTAAAAAATAACGTTGAGGCATGTTTTTTCTCCTCTACCAATGAAAAAAGCGCTTCATTCGAAACACCTTTTTTACTTTTGATTGATTTTCTAACGTGGCAAATTGTTTGATAAGACGACTGCGACCACAAGAATTGCTGATAATACGGCAGCTGCACGCATTAAAAATAATTCAAAGCCTCTGGTTTTCTTATTCTTAAACAACTCGGACTTTTCTCCGCTGAATGCATCGTTGATGTTATCAGTTGAACGCATCATCATAACAATGATGGCAAGGAAAATTGCATCAAAAACAATAAAATAATCGATCCAAATCATACAATACCTCCTAAAACTCAACTTATGATAACAAATTTTAGATTTTTTGTCAATGAGATTATGCACAATCACATGCTTTTATCCTTATTACATAAGGAATCAACTAATCATGTCATGTAATGGTGTGCAGGCACACCTTTGAGTCTACTGTTAGCAGGGGCATCCTTCAAGACAACTGAATTGGCACCAATCACTGAATTATCTCCAATATGAACTGGACCAATGATTTTGGCACCTGCATAAACAATCACGTTATTGCCAAGTTTGGGATGACGATCCACTTTATCAAAAGTATTTGCACCCAAGGTAACGCCATGATAAAGCACGCAATGATCACCAACAACAGCTGTTTCACCGATCACAAGACCCATGCCGTGATCTATGAAGACACAGTTACCGATCTTCGCACCTGGATGAATGTCAATTCCGGTTTTCTTTCTGGTCCGATAAGCAATATATCTTGCCCAATTTTTAAATCCTCTTTTAAACAAAGCATGTGCAATCCGGTGTCTTCTCAGTGCTGTTACGCCTGGATAGGTCAAGAATATCATCAGTTTGCTTGGTGCTGCTGGATCATACTTTTGAGCAGCTTCAATAAGACCTTTTACGCATTTAAACATTATTCATATAGTGTTG
>QKIB01000090.1 GCA_003249785.1 Acholeplasmatales bacterium | reverse complement strand
CAAATATCATAAGGAGCCTATTCGTTTTAAGTTTGTCGTTGAATCAGAATTGATTCCAGAAGAAACTTTGACAAGTCCTGAACGTAATTTGGGACTGAAATATCGTCCTGGTAACTTGAATGCGACCTACACTTTTGATAACTTCGTTGTTGGTAAAAGTAATATGTTTGCTTTCAGAATGGCAATGAAAGTCGCGGATCAGCCTGGTGCGGTTGCTAATCCATTATACATCTTCGGTGATGTAGGACTCGGTAAAACCCATTTGATGCAAGCGATTGGCAACTATATTTTAGATGAAGACATCAACCAAAAAGTCCTTTATGTCAAAGCAGATGGATTCATCGAAGACTTTGCTAACCTATTAAAACGCGAGCGCATGGAAGATTTTAATTCCAAATATCGAGATATTGATATCTTGCTTGTGGATGATATCCAGATCATGGGTGGCGCAACGAAAACTCAGATGGAATTCTTTAAACTTTTTGATTATTTGTATCAGCAAAATAAACAAATTGTCATCACCAGTGATAAACCTGCGTCTGAACTAAAAAACATCATGACGCGTTTGACTTCAAGATTTGAAGTTGGACTAACTGTTGATATTCAAGTCCCTGATTTAGAACACCGTATTGAAATTCTTAAAAGAAAACTGGCGACCGAATCTTCTGATATTCACGACATTCCAAATGAAGTTCTAGAATTTATTGCATCTTCTTTTGTTACAAACATTAGAGAGCTTGAAGGTGCTCTTAAGAGAGTCTTATTCTACTGCCTGACAAACAACTTAGAATTAACTGTTGAATCTGTCAATGAAGCCCTCGAACCTCTACTCAAAACAAAACGCAAGAGCGATTCACTCAACGAAAATAACTATGATAAGATTCAAAGTATTGTCAGTGATTTCTATGGAATTTCCTTAGAGGATCTCATTGGTAAAAAACGTCACTCAAGATATATCTTGCCAAGACATATCGCTATGTATATTATTAAATCTAGGTATAATATTCCATATAAGACTATCGGAACTTTATTTGGGGATCGAGATCATTCAACAGTTTTAGCAGCTTGTGAAAAGATTGATAATGATCTCAAACAAGATCAAACTTTAAAACTTGCAGTCGATACAATTCTCAAAAAAATAGACACATTTAGTAAAAATTAAATGTTTATAAAATGTTGGAAATATGGTATAATAATAGCAGTATAAAGCCTTTCTGAGTTTTATCCACAAACCCACAATTGTAACAACAATAATTAAAAGATTTAAACTAATAAAATAAAAGGAGCTGCCGCTATGATTTTCAGTATCGATCGTGATGTTTTACTCAATCAATTATTAATCGTTCAAAAAGGTTTACCATCCAAAACACCATTACCTATTCTTTATGCAGTCAAATTTGAAGTGCATGAAGATCATATATTGTTGACTTCAAGCAATACAGATGTAGCAATCCAAGTTTTAATCGATGATCATACCTTGTCGATCAAACAACCTGGCAAAGTTGCTATTCCTGGTAAATACTTAATTGAAATCATGAGAAAGATTACATCGCAACGCGTTGAATTCGCATTAATCGAAGATAAATTAATTGTCATTAAAGCGGATCGTTCTGAATTTAAACTTCGTTTAATGGATGTTGAGGATTATCCTGAAATTGACTTCTTAGATTTAAGCGATCCTATTGTTTTAGATAGTCAATTGATCAAAACAGTAATTAAAGAAACTAATTTTGCTACAGCAACCAGTGAAAAGAGACCTATTTTAACAGGTGTTAATTTCAAGTATCATGACAATCATTTATATTGTGTTGCTACCGACAGCTACCGTTTAAGTCAAAAGAATGTCAAACTCAGAACACATTCTAAAATGTTTGATATTGTTGTGCCCAACAAGAGTTTGGATGAACTCAACAAGATCCTTGATAGTGTCAATGATGATGTTGAACTTTACATCAATCCAAACAAAGTATTATTTAAAATGAATAAGATTTTGTTCCAAACTAGACTTCTCGAAGGCACTTATCCTGATACACTTAGAATCATTCCAACAGAATTCCCAGTGGTTATTCCATTCAATAAAGAAGAACTTCTTGCAGCTGTCGAACGTGTTTCCTTGTTATCTCCTAGAGATCGTGAAACCAATTATAACATCATTAAATTGAGTTTACGTCCTGATTTCGTTGTAGAAATGAGTTCTACGAACAATGAAGTTGGGGATGCATTAGAAGAAATCATTCCATCCTCAGATGTCATAGGACCTCCAATCAAAATTGCATTCAGTTCCAGATACTTAGTTGAGTCCTTAAAATCATTTTCTTCCAGTGAAGTTTTGATTCAATTTGCAGGTGAAGTCAAACCCTTTGTTATCAAAGGAAATCTTGATCAAGACCTCTTGCATTTGATTTTACCGGTAAGAATCGACTAATTTTAAAAACAGCCTTAATTTCCAGTTTAAGGCTTTTTTTTATGTCTATACGAACTAGATACTTTGTTGTAAAAAAATGTTTAAAATAGATGTTTTTTTGCTTATATTATGATATAATATAAAAGGATACAGAGGGACAATACATGCATAAGTTTAAAATAAACACTGAATTTATCACCTTAGGACAGTTCTTAAAAGCAACCGATCATATTGGTTCCGGAGGAGAAGCCAAGTTTTTTTTAATGGAAAACGAGGTCTTCATTAATGGCGTAAAAAGAACAGAACGCGGAAAGAAAATTTTCCATGGTGATCAAGTCACCGTAGACCAAAAAACATATTACATAGTTTATGATCAAAAAAATAATACTTAAACAATTCAGAAATCACGAGTTTCTTGAATTACAAATTAATAATCCCTTTGTCTATATTGATGGACCCAATGGTTCTGGTAAAACTAGTGTTTTGGAAAGTGTTTACTTCTGTGCAACAACCAAGTCTCACCGAACGAGTGAAGAAAAAGAATTGATCAAGCGCAACGAACCTTTCACACACGTCAAACTCGTTACGGATGAACATAAATATGATTTGGTATTATCTAAACATGGAAAACGAGCATCCATTGATGGCGTTGAAAAAAGAAAGATTAGCGATTTTATTGGGAATTTACGTGTTGTGATGTTTGCTCCTGAAGATTTAGATCTCATCAAAGGATCTCCTTCAAATCGAAGACAATTTCTTGATTTGGAGCAGATGCAGCTGGATAAAACGTATCTCAGACAACTCAATACGTATAAAAATGTTCTCAAACAAAGAAATAGTTTACTAAAGAAAATTGGAGTTGAAGATGACTATACATTTCTCAATATTTTGGGTGATCAACTCTTTGAATCCGGAATGGAAATCATTCAACAGAGAAACACATTTATTGAGAAACTGAATCAGTATCTCTTTGAGATTTACCCCATGTTTAGTCAACATCAAGTCAAAGTTGTTTATAAACCTGATGTTGAAGAAAAAAGTTTTAGAAACGCATTATCCAAGCAACAAAAACAAGATATTCTTTATCAAACCACACTATCAGGCCCGCACAGAGACGACTTTTATATCGATTTTAACGGCTTTGATGCGAAGAGTTATGCATCGCAAGGGGAACAGCGTTTAATCGTTGTAGCGCTTAAATTAGCCCTCTTGAAGCTGATTGAAACGGAAACAAAGAAAGAAGTTGTCCTTTTATTGGATGACGTCTTGAGCGAATTAGATGAGCAAAAACAAAAGTTGTTCTTGGACCATCTGCCCAAATCACATCAAATCATCATGAACAGTGCACTCCCTATTGAGGGTGAGCACATCCAAATGGTTCATTTAAAAAAGGAGTAAGACATGTCAAATTATGATGCATCGAACATTCAAATCTTAGAAGGTCTAGAAGCCGTCAGAAAGCGTCCAGGTATGTACATTGGTAGTACTGGAGCTCGAGGACTGCATCATTTGGTCTGGGAAATCGTCGATAATTCGATTGACGAAGCCTTGGGAGGATACGCAAGCAACATCACCTTGGAGTTACTCGAAGATGATGTGATTCGTGTCACCGATGACGGACGCGGAATCCCTGTGGATTTACATCCTAAAACCAAGAGACCAGCGGTTGAAACCATTTTGACAACACTTCACTCTGGTGGGAAATTCGACGGCAAGTCGTATAAAGTATCCGGAGGACTCCATGGTGTTGGCGCATCGGTCGTTAATGCACTCTCTGAATGGTATTTGGTTGAAATTCATAGAGATGACAAGAGTTATCAACAACGCTATGAACGTGGCGTACCGGTGACTGATGTCACCGTTGTTGGTGAAAGTAACCATACTGGCACAGTTGTCACATTCAAGGCAGATCATTTGGTTTTCACAGAAACCATCGTCTATGATTATGAGATCTTGAGAAATAGAATTCAGCAGCTCGCGTTCTTGAACAAAGGGATTAAAATTACCATCACAGATCGTAGAGGTGCAACACCCATTGAAAATACATACCTTTATGAAGGTGGTATCGTTGAATATGTCGAATTTTTGAATGCCGGCAAAGGCAAAGTCAATCACGACATCGTCTATATGGACAAAGAAGTTGAAGGCATCACATTAGAAATTGCACTTCAATACAATGATTCTTACGCAACCAACCTTTATTCATTTGCCAACAACATCCCAACCCATGAAGGTGGGATGCATGAAGATGGATTCAAAATGGCGCTAACGCGCATCTTGAATAAATATGCAAACGAAAATAATATGCTCAAAAAAGATGATTCATTCCTTGGTGAAGATACCAGAGAAGGATTGACAGCCATCATCTCTTTAAAACATCCAAATCCTCAATTTGAAGGGCAGACTAAGACTAAACTTGGAAATCCTGAAGTCCGTCAAATTACAAGTCAAGTCGTCGGTGAAGGATTGGAAAGATATCTACTGGAAACACCTAATGACGCGAAATTGATTGTTGATAAGTGTCTCATGGCGTCTCGTGCCAGACTTGCAGCGAAAAAAGCAAGAGAGGCAACACGTAGAAAGTCTCCACTCGATGCCTTAGGATTTGCATCCAAACTTGCAGACTGCAGAAGCAAAGATCCACAAATATCAGAAATCTATATCGTCGAAGGTGATTCTGCCGGTGGTTCAGCTAAACAAGGCAGAGAATCCGAATATCAAGCAATTCTACCACTTCGTGGTAAAGTCTTAAACGTAGAAAAAGCTAGACTAGATAAAATCTTAAACAACAAAGAAATTTTATCCTTGATTCAAGCATTGGGTACAGGGATTGGCGATGAATTTGATGCCGAAAAAGCAAGATATCATAAAGTTGTCATCATGACCGATGCCGATATTGATGGTGCACATATCAGAACTTTATTATTAACATTCTTCTTCAGATATATGAAGCCACTCATCGACCTTGGTTATGTCTACATCGCCCAACCACCACTTTATAAAGTTCAACAAGGTAAACGTGTTGAATATGTTTACACAGATGACCAATTAGCTAAAGTCCTATCAGAAATGAACGGACGTCCTAACATCCAGCGCTATAAAGGTCTTGGGGAAATGAATCCTGAACAACTTTGGGAAACTACGATGGATCCAGAATTCAGAACCTTGCTCCAAGTCTCCTTATCGGATGCTATGGATGCAGACCAAGTCTTCAGCATGCTGATGGGTGAAGAAGTCGAACCTAGAAAAGCATTTATTCAAGAAAATGCGATTTATGCAAATAACATCGATGCGTAGAAAGGAAAACGAAGATGGAAGAAAATAACGTCAAGACAACTGAAGGTTACGTCAAAGAGATCAATATATCTTCAGAAATGAAAACATCCTTTTTGAACTACGCGATGAGTGTTATCGTATCACGCGCACTTCCGGATGTCAGAGACGGGCTAAAGCCAGTTCAAAGACGCATTCTTTATGCGATGAACGATTTGGGTATGTCCGCTTCAACAGCACACAAAAAATCAGCAAGAATCGTTGGGGAAGTCATTGGTAAGTACCATCCTCATGGTGATTCGAGTGTTTATGATGCGATGGTCAGAATGGCACAGCCTTTCAGTTATCGTATGCCTTTAATCGATGGACACGGAAATTTTGGATCCGTTGATGGTGATGGTGCAGCAGCGATGCGTTACACCGAAGCTAGAATGTCCAAGATTGCTGGTGAACTCGTCCGCGATTTGGAAAAAAACACCGTGGATTTTGTCGATAACTACGATGGATCAGAACATGAACCCAGCGTTTTACCTGCTCGATATCCAAATCTGCTTGTCAATGGATCGACCGGGATTGCCGTAGGTATGGCGACCAACATTCCACCCCATAACTTAAGTGAAGTCATTGATGGCATTCTTGCCTACATGGAAAATGATCAAATTTCAGTTACTGAACTCATGGAATACATCAAAGGTCCGGATTTTCCAACTGGTGGACAAGTGTTAGGACTCACAGGACTCCGTCAAGCTTATGAAACTGGTAAAGGGATCATTGCCAACAGAGCAACCGCAGAAATCATCACACATAAGAATAAGAATACCATCATCGTCACTGCGATTCCTTATCAAGTCAATAAGACGACGCTCATCGAACGAATCGCTGATATTGCAAAAGCGAAAATCGTTGACGGCATCACTGATTTAAGAGATGAATCCAATCGTAAAGGTATGCGCATTGTGATTGAACTCAGAAGAGATATCAATCCTCACGTCATGCTTAACAATTTATATAAGTACACTCAGCTTCAACAATCTTTCGGTATCAACATGATTGCACTCGTTAAAGGACAACCTCAAATGGTAACCCTGCGCGACATGCTCATGTATTATGTTGAACATCAGATTGAAGTCATTCAAAGAAGAACAATCTATGATCTTGAAAAAGCAGAAGCTAGACAGCATATCCTAGACGGTTTGGTCATTGCGCTTCATGATATTGATCATGCCATCGAAATCATTAAACAAAATCGTACTGGGGATGAAGCTAAAGAGGCGTTAATTGCTGAATATCAACTTTCAGACATTCAAGCGAGAGCTATTCTTGACATGCGTCTTCAACGTCTAACAGGTCTCGAAATTGAAAAGATTGAGGCTGAATTAGCAGAACTTGTGATCAAGATTGCTGATTTCAGAGACATCATTTCAAGCCATGATCGCAAGACAGAAATCATCAAGGAAGAATTGGTTGCGATCAAAACATCCTATGGTCAGCCAAGAGAATCAGAAATCAATCTTCACGAAGATTTAAGTATTGAAAATGAAGACTTGATTCCAGTAGAAGATGTCATCATTACCGTTACCAACAACGGCTACATCAAACGCATGAAAGTCGATCACTACAAGACACAGAATCGTGGTGGAGTCGGTATGTCTGGCATCAAGGTTCATGAAGATGATTATGTCGAACATATCCTTATGACATCTACCCATGATTATCATCTGTTCTTTACCAATAAAGGACGCGTCTACAAGATCAAAGGCTACCAAATTCCTGAAGGATCCAGACAGTCTAAAGGCTTACCGATTGTCAATCTACTAGACTTTGATGCAGATGAAACACTCACATCATTCACAAGCGTCAAGAATTTCGAAGACGAAAATGAATACCTAACTTTCATCACGAAACGCGGCGTTGTCAAACGTACGCCAATCAGTGATTATCAGAATATCAGAACCAATGGTATCATCGCGCTCACCCTGCGTGAAAATGATGAACTCATCGCGGTCAGATCCACCAATGGACAGAAAGAAATCATCCTTGGAGCATCCAACGGGAAGGCGATTAGATTCGCCGAAACAGATGTCAGATCCATGGGTAGAACCGCAGGTGGTGTTCGTGGTATGAACATCGGTGAACAAGATGAAATTGTTGGAGCTGCCATTGTCGATAATGATCAAGAAGAAATCCTTGTAATTACGGAAAAAGGCTTTGGTAAGCGAACAATCGTTGAAGAGTATCGCAAGCAAATTCGCGGTGGTAAAGGTGTGAAGACGGTCAACGTCACTGAAAAGAATGGCAAATTATCCACCTTAAGAACCGTCACAGATGATCAAGATTTGATCGTTGTCTCAGACAAAGGTGTCGTCATCAGAACACATGTCGATCAAATTTCTCAGACAAAACGCGCAACCCAAGGCGTCCGCATCATTCGTCTCAGACCAGACCATAAAGTTTCAACAATTGCCTTAGTTCCAAGACAAGATGAAATCGATGAAGAAACTGGTGAAGAACCACAATTTGTTCAAGAATCTATTCAGGTTGAGTCCGATAAAAAAGTTGTAGAAACTGTCGAACTTGCACCAGATGAAGTTGAAGAAGCACAGGAAGAAACCATCTCTACAGATAGTTTGTTTGACGAATAAGTTTTAACTCATCATTTGAGCCATTCCGAAAACGGAATGGTTTTTTTGCTATTGAGTTAGGGGTGCGGTATAATAGGCTATATGATATAGAAATG
>QKIB01000159.1 GCA_003249785.1 Acholeplasmatales bacterium | reverse complement strand
ATGTCGACAAGATCAAACCAGGAATCATTGGTGTACTTGACAAGGAAGGCAAACAAGAAGGCAAATGCAATACTTTCTTGGATGACATCGTTGGAGCGATTGCTGCAGCAGCTGCGAGTTCAGTTGCACATCGATTTGCAAATTAAAGAAAGTTGATTTAATTTGACAGATGTTTATTGAACATCCATAACATCATTTTTAAAGGAATAAGCATATCGTGCTTTTTCTTTTTTTATTTTTAGAAATAAAGAATTTAGACAAACTTAAGAATTGCCAACCCATTTTCAGTTATAATAGAAATAGAGACTAACTAGACTAAAGGAGCACATTGGGTTTGGAAAAGGTCAAAAAAACAAATGCAAACAAAATAGATCAGAAACTTCAAGTGTTGCTTCTGAATGCAACGATTGATTTTTCTCGTGTTGATCCACATCAATTCAAGAATGTTGCTGATCATATTTTTGATGATCTCAGTCAGTTTTTTAAGGTTGACACCATTTCTTTCTTTAGTATCAATGAAAAAGAACATAAGATAAATCGAACATATTATTGGACAACGCGTCAAGTATTTAATGTCCAAAGCAGTTATGTGTTATCCAGTGATTTCTCATTTGATGATGACATCAAACTGGTCAAGCATCCAAAGCAGCTGGATAAGCATTTGATGCTTAAAACGATTTTTAATAGTGAAACCCTTGAACAAATTTCAATTCATCCTTTCAAGATTCAGTTAGGTCTTTCAGGCATGATTGTTTTTGAAAGTCATCAAAACGATGTTGTTTGGCAAAAAGATGAGCTAGACGGGCTAAATATCCTTTCTGCTCTATGTGTCAACGTTGTAAAGATGAATCGTCTACAAGGTGAAATTGAAGCACTCAATGAGCATAATAAGCGAATTAAACAAGAAAAAGGAGAAATGCTCTATCAAATGAGTCAAGAGCTGAGAACACCGCTTAACGGTATGCTCAATGCCATGTATTTGATGGGAACAACGAATTTGAGTATTGAGCAAAAGGATTATCTTGAAATTGGACAGGCTTCAGCAGACATCATGTCAACGGTTGTAGATAGTGTCTTAGACATTTCTAAAATTGAAGCTGGACGCATGGAAATTTTTAATGAATCTTTCAATTTAGAAGAAGAACTTATCAGTATGTATCGTATAGAAAAACAAAATTTGGATGAAAAAGGATTGTCTTTTGAGTTTGAATTTGATTATCGACTCAACCACGAAGTGAAAGGTGATTTAAGAAAACTCAGACAAATCCTCATCAATTTGTTGAGTAATGCCATCAAATATACACATCAAGGATCAATCACAATCAAATCCTCATTGATAGATGATAAAAAACAATCTGTCATGAGATTCGAAATCAAGGATACAGGTGTTGGGATTTCTGAACATCAGGTTGATCTAATGAATCAGATGTTTAGAAACCAAAGTGATGAAGGAGAATATGTTACGCGTGGATTGGGATTGTCCCTCACCAATGAACTCGTCAAACTCATGAAGGGTCAAATGACGGTCAAAAGCAAACTTTCAGAGGGGTCTATTGTCACAGTAGAGCTTCCCTTTGAAAAAGGTCGAATGGAAACCTATGAATTTGAAAACCAGAAAAAAGTGGTCTTCGTCTCTAAGACCAATCAGCATATTGAGGATATGGTAAAATCCATAGGACTAGATATTTGTGATCCAAAGGATCAGGATAAACATAACTGTGATTATCTCTTCATTGAACATGAAATTGCACAATCTGAGGAAATCTCAAAACTCATAGATGCTTATGGGCATGAAGAGACAAAGATCATTTCCATTCATCCCGGTGAACAAAAACGATATGAACGGATTCATTTGTATCTTGAGTATCCATTCTCTAGAATGTCTTTATACCAGAAATTGATCAATTTGTCTCATCAAGAGGTTAAAGAAGAAATCATCGAAGCTGAGTATCAATCCATGCTCAGTGGCTATGCTTTGATCGTAGATGATAATCGATTGAATCGAATCACCTTAGAGAACATTTTGTTTAAAGAAGGCGTGAATTCCAGATCTGTCGAAAGTGGACCTTTAGCAATTGATGCTGTGCAGAAAGAAGATTTTGATCTCATCTTGATGGATGTCCAGATGCCTGAAATGGATGGCATAGAAACCACTAGACGTATCAGAATGCTTGGTAAGAAGTATGAAAATTTACCGATCATTGCAGTAACTGCAAATGCATTTTTATCTGATTATGATTTTATGAAATCATCCCAAATGAATGATATAGTTTTCAAACCTATTCGCATCAAGCATTTAACTAAAGTGCTTCGTAAGTATCTGAAGTCTTCATCAACGATACAGATTCCAGATGAACTATTCGTCTTTGACCAGAAAGATTTTGAAATTCGTTTTGAAGGCAGTTTTGACATTGCTGATGAAGTCATTGAATCTTTCAAAACAGAATATCAAAAAGATTTGGATAAAATCAGTCAAGCGATTCAGAAAGAAGATCTGGATCAAATCATTGAAACAACGCACTATTTTAAAGGATCTTGTGCGTATTTGAGCGGCAAACGTGCTGTATGGCTACTTAATTTCATGATGAATGCTGCAAAACGTTCACACCTTGAGATGATGCTATTATGTGATGAATTGTTGCACAAAGAAGTCAAAAACCTATTGGATGCCATTGATCTCTACCAGAAAAGATAAAAGTAAACAGCACATAAGTGTTGTTTCCTTTGTACAAACAGAGATGTGGTAGACTGAAATTGGGTGATGATGATGAAAAATAAAGAAGATTTGAAGAAAAAACTAACACCACTTCAATACCATGTAACGCAAGAAAATGGAACGGAAAGACCTTTTGAAAATCCATTTTGGGATTATCATGAACCAGGTCTTTATGTTGATGTTGTTTCAGGAGAGCCGCTATTCACCTCGCTGGACAAGTTTGACAGCAGTTGTGGCTGGCCAAGTTTTTCAAAACCAATTGAACCACTCCTAACCAAACTCGATCGGAGTTTTGGTATGTATCGAACTGAAGTGAGAAGCAAGTCTGCTGATTCCCATCTTGGACATGTTTTTACGGATGGTCCTACGGAACTTGGTGGTTTAAGATATTGCATCAATTCTGCTTCATTGCGTTTTATCCCGCTTCGTGATTTAAAAAAAGAAGGGTATGAAGCATATATCGATTTGTTTCAAACCTAGGAGAGTTTATGAAGAAATATGTTGTCGATCCTGAATTATTGATTCTTAAACCGCTGAGATTTTCCAAATACACGAATTCCAGAAGAAAAATCTCGAATGCGGTTTTTAATCTGTCGATGTTTTTCACTCGACCAGAAAAAGGCATTAAAGAGAAGCGCTTCGTGATTCACGGATACCAACATCAAAAAGTTAAAGTATCGGTTTATCAATTGAAAAATCAACATGAAAAGACCCCTGCATTACTCTATATCCACGGCGGAGGATTTCAAATTGTAGGGACACCAGTTCAGGAACGCATCGTGACGCATATTATCAAGCAAACGGGATTTAAAGTGGTTTATGTTAATTACAGATTGATTCCAAAATATCCATTTCCAACAGCATTAGAAGATTGTTATCACGCACTTTTATGGATGAAAGAACATGCTGATTTTCTTGAGATTGATAGTGAGCACATTTCAGTGGGTGGAGAAAGTGCCGGAGGCACATTAGCAACTGGCGTTGCCTTACTTTCCAGAGATCGGAAAGGACCTAAAATAGAAAGACAGATGCTCTTATATCCTGTTTTGGATATCAATCAAAACACGGAATCAATGAAGTTGTACTATGATGCACCCATGTGGAATGCAAAGCTGAATAAGAGTATGTGGGAATTGTATTTGAAAAATGGTGATTATGGTATGCTAGCTTATGCATCACCTGCTTTGGCAGATGTGCATGACTTACCGGAAACATACTTAGAAACGGCAGATTATGATTGTTTAAGAGATGAAGGTATAAATTACGGAAAGAAACTGAGAGCAGCAGGCATTCATGTCATCGAACACGATACGAAACATACGGTTCATGGCTATGATGCTGTTTTCTTCAGTCGATTGGTCAAGAACCTCATGGAACAGCGTATCGCTTTTCTGAAAGGAGAGCATCATGAAAAAAATTGAAATTGAAACATGGAATCGGAAACAAACGTATCAATTCTTCGAATCCTATGATGTACCACGATATCTGATGAGTTTTGATTTGGATGTGACTGAATTTGTCAACTATGTCAAGCAAAACAAGCTTTCCTTCTATTTGTCTTTTATGTATCTTGTGATGGAACAGATGAATGCAATCGAGAATTTCAGATATAGAATCATCAAAGATGAAGTCTACTTGTTTGAAAGTACACATCCATCCTATATTGATCTGATTGAAGATAGCGAACAAATCAAGTTTGTCACAGCACACATGGAAAAAGACATATTCAAGTTTAATGAATCAGCCAAACAGAAATCAGAAGCGCAAAAAGACCAGATGTTCATCGCTTCAGAAGAAGCTCGATTTGATCTGGTCTATGTCACAACTTTTCCCTGGGCGAAATATACCCAAGTTTCTCATGCACATATGATGGATCGTAAAGAATCAATCCCTAAAATCGCATGGAGTAAATTTGAAAAACAAAATGATCGTTTAATTTTATCATTTTCGCTAGAAGTTCACCATGCACTCATTGACGGATTACATGTTGGGCGACTCATTCAAAATATACAAGAGAAACTTAAATCATATTAAAAAAGAGGCGACGCCTCTTTTATTTTAGCATATAGGTGACAGCTTGATTTAAAAGATGAGCCAGACCTTCTTTTTCACTGTCATAATAGGATTTAAACCGTTCATCTGCTTCATACATTGTGACAATAGAAAGATGCGCATCTTTATCGTAGGTTCCCCATGCTGTGGTTAACCATGTTTGATGCATTTTGGCAATGTTTTGAACTTGTGGCGATGAATATGATAAGTTCTGGTCTGATGCGATTTTAAGTTCTTTTTTGATTTGTTCGCCTAGATCCATGAAAGCTTTGAATTCATCTTCAGTCATGTTTTTCATGGCTTGTTTCGATTTTTCATAATCTGTTTTTCCCCATTTTTCAATCACTTCATCATGATAAAGGTTATCATTTGCTTGAATCGTTTCTTCCTTAAAGCCTTTGAATTTGTCTTTGTCTGTCATTTCAATGTTCCTTTCTATAGACTCAATGGTCTGTGTCAAATTGAGAATCAAATAGTCCAATTGATTTTTCTTTTGAATCATATCATGAAGTTGTTCTTTAAGAATATTGATTCGATTCACTGATTTATGATTCAACAGTTTTTTAATTTCTTTGAGCTCGATGCCTAGTGCTTTATAAAATAGAATGTGTTGAAGTTTGTCTACATCATGATGATCATAAACACGATATTTCGAGCTTTGATATCGTCTTGGAGAGAGTAATCCAATCTGATCATAATACCGTAGAGTTCTGGTCGAGATGTGGGCTAACTCTGATAATTCCTTGATTTGATATGTTTTCATTTGATCACCTCACATCTATAGTATAAACCATGACGTTACGTCAATGTCAAGTGATTTTTTAAACAAAATATGTGAAATTATAATTATATGATTTTATCATATACATATCAAAATCTTATGTTATAATGGTCATGTAAGCGCTTTTAAAAACTGAAAGGAGAATTGTATGAGCGATTTTAAGCATTTTGATTACATGGAAAAGCATCGGTATGAACAAGTCGTCTATTTTTACGACAAAACAACAGGTTTGAAAGGGATCACTTGCATTCATAACACAACGTTGGGGCCAGCCCTTGGTGGCACTAGACTTTGGAATTACGCAAGTGAAGAAGAAGCTGTTTTAGATGGTTTGAGACTCGCAAGAGGTATGACTTACAAAGCAGCAGCAGCTGGACTTAATCTTGGTGGGGGAAAAACAGTATTGATCGGGGATGCAGATACTGTCAAGAGTGAAGGGTACTTCAGAGCGCTAGGACGTTATGTACAAAGCTTGAATGGACGTTATATTACTGCAGAAGACGTCAATACAAGTACGAAAGACATGGATTATGTTTCCATGGAAACAGATTATGTGGTTGGTCTTGAAGGAAAATCGGGGAATCCTTCACCAATGACTGCCCTCGGTGCGTTTCATGGGATTCGTGCTGCACTTCAGTACAAATTTCATGATGAAGAGATATCCAATTATTCATTTGCTGTACAAGGAGCTGGGCAGACAGGATATTATTTGATTAAGAAACTTGTTGAAATGAAGGCAAAGAAAATCTATTTTGCTGAAATCAACCCAAAACATATCAACCGATTGAAGAAAGAACATCCTGAAGTGATTAATGTGGAACCCAAAGATATTTATGGACTTGATGTCGATGTTTTCGTTCCATGTGCACTCGGTGGTTCATTAAACGATGAAACCATTCCTCAGATCAAAGCCAAAGTGATTGCTGGTACAGCTAATAATGTCCTTTTAGACGAAGACATCCATGGCAATATGATCAAGAACATGGGGATTTTATATGCACCTGATTTCGTGATTAATGCTGGGGGGCTCATTAATGTTTATCATGAACTGAAAGAGTACAATATAGGTCGCGCTACACGTGACATTGAAAAAATCTATGATCGCTTATTGGAGATTTTCAGAATTGCTGATAAAGAAAATATCAACACACATTTAGCAGCTAAGGTTTATGCGAAAAAACGCATTGAAACCATCAATAACATTCAAGATAATTATATTAAAAGATAGGAAGTGGTGTCGTGAAAAAAGGAAGAGTGACATTTGACGACGAATCCTGCAAAGGATGCGAACTATGCATCTCTTTTTGCCCAGTGAACATCTTATCCTTAGACAAAGACAGAATCAATTCAAGTGGGTATCATTTGGTATCTGTCAGTGATATGGATAAATGTATTGGTTGTGCAAATTGTGCAGTTGTATGTCCGGATTCAGTCATCAAGGTGGAGGTGCTGGAAGCATGAGTAAAGTCCTGATGAAAGGGAACGAAGCCATTGCTCGCGCTGCGATTTTAGCAGGATGTGATGCATTCTTTGGCTATCCAATCACACCTCAAAATGAAATACCTGAATATTTATCGAAACTCATGAAAGAGCAAGGCAGAATTTTTGTTCAAGCAGAATCTGAAGTTGCAGCCATCAACATGGTCTATGGTGCAGCTGGTGCTGGTGCACGCGTGATGACTTCATCATCATCCGTGGGAATTGCACTCAAACAGGAAGGGATCAGTTACATTGCTGGTTCAGAACTTCCATGTGTGATCGTATCGGTGATGAGAGCAGGTCCCGGTTTGGGAGGCATTCAGCCTTCTCAAGGTGACTATTTTCAAGCTACGCGTGGTGGAGGAAATGGAGACTATAACGTTGTTGTTCTAGCGCCTGAATCCATTCAAGAAACGGTTGATCTCATGAAACAAGCGTTTGATATTGCTGATGCTTACCGTAATCCAGTGATGGTGCTTGCAGATGGTCTGATTGGTCAAATGATGGAAAGTGTTGATTTGGATAAACCCATCAAAAAACGCCATGTAGAGCCAAAGACATGGGCAACCACTGGCACAGATCATCATGAAGGTAGAAATGTGATTAACAGTTTAGGATTAGATCCTGTCTATCTTGAAAAGCATAATCTTGCTTTACAAAAGAAATACAATGAAATCAAGAAGCATGAAGTTCAATATGAAATGTATAACATGGAACATGCTGAATATGTGATTGTTGCATATGGTACAGTGGCTAGAATCTCTAGATCAGCCATTGATATCCTTAAGAATCAAGGCATTCATGTTGGTATGATCAGACCGATCACATTATGGCCATATCCAAAACAAGCATTTGACCTGATTCCTAAATCAGTCAAAGGATTGATGGTTGTTGAAATGAGCATGGGACAAATGCTTGATGACGTCTTAATCTCTAACAAAGGCAGATTCAAGGTTGCATTTCATGGTCGTGCTGGCGGCATGGTCCCAGAACCTGAAGAAATTGCAGAAGCTATCTTGCATTTTGATGAAAAGGTGGTGGACTAAATGATACGCTATGAAAGAACAGAAGGTTTAACAGATAAGAGAACCCATTATTGTCCAGGTTGTACCCATGGGATCTTGCATAAACTGGTTGCTGAAGTTCTCGACGAAATGGGACTCTTAGGCAAGACGATTG
The DNA here is from genome assembly GCA_003249785.1 of Acholeplasmatales bacterium. Lineage (GTDB taxonomy): Bacteria > Bacillota_I > Bacilli_A > Acholeplasmatales > Acholeplasmataceae > Peloplasma. The sequence continues at coordinate 21,185 of QKIB01000159.1, read as the reverse complement.
GGATTGCATCTGTTGGATGTTCAGTCTTTGCTTATGAATATTTCAATACCGACTTCCAACAAGTACCTCATGGACGTGCTTGTGCAGTAGCAACTGGAATTAAACATGTATTACCTGATCGTATTGTCTTCACTTATCAAGGCGATGGCGATTTGGCTTCTATCGGGATTGCAGAAACAATTCATGCAGCAAATCGTGGTGAAAACATCACCGTCATTATGGCCAACAATGCAACCTATGGAATGACTGGTGGTCAGATGGCACCAACGACTTTAATTGGCCAAAAAACAACAACATCACAAGACGGAAGAAATCTTCAACAACATGGTAGTCCAATGAAGATTTCTGAAATCTTCTCACAAATCGAAGGTGCAGCATATGTTGAACGTACAGCGATGTATAATGTTGCACAAATCAATAAAACCAAGAAAGCCATCAAAAAAGCATTCACTTATCAAATGGAAGGCAAGGGATTCAGCTTAATTGAAGTGGTATCCACATGTCCTGTCAACTGGGGAATGAAACCAAAAGATGCTTTGGAATGGTCAAAAGAAAATATGATTCCAATCTTCCCACTTGGCGTCTATAAGGATGTGATGAACCAATGATCCGTACCATTCGTGTCGCGGGATTTGGTGGACAAGGCGTTATGCTTACAGGTCAACTCATGGCTCATGCTGCAACCAAACAAGGGCTATATAGCCTTTGGGTTCCTACCTACGGCCCAGAAACCAGAGGTGGAACTGCAAACTGTTCAGTAACCATTAGTGATCATCCCATTTATTCCCCTGTTTTTCAAAAATCAGATGATTTGCTCATTTTTAATGAGCCATCCTTAACCAAGTTTGGTGATAAAGTCAAACCTGGTGGGAACCTATTCTTTAATTCATCTTTGATCAAACATGATTTCAAACATGACGGCTACAATGCCTTTGGTGTACCGATGACAGAACTGGCAGGTTCACTCGATAAACCACAGGTTGCCAATATGGTCATGCTTGGTGCCTATTTGAACAAAGTCAATATTTTCAAAGAAGAAGTCATTATTGAGTCGCTTAAGTACTTTTTGGGAGAAAAGAAAGTCGGCATGTTGCCTGTGAATGAAAAGGCAATCACACTAGGATTTCAGAGTGTGAAATAATGAAAAAGAGATCCAAAAATCAATTTGGATCTTTTTATTTACATTGAATTTCAAATGATTGCCTTTTGAGCCATGGATTTATGCTATAATGGTCTTAAGTATAATTGAAAATGAGGGAGAAGCAATGAAACTTGATTACAAGAAGACGTTTTATATCGGCTTAGCATTTTTTATCATTACGATTTTCTGGCAAACTTATGACGCCATCATCAGCAAGATTATGATTGAAAAGTTTGGTTTGAACCAAACCTGGTCTGGTGTTGTTATGGCACTTGACAATGTCTTGGCTTTATTCATGTTACCACTCTTTGGAGCGATTTCTGACAGACACAATTCCAAACGAGGTCGTCGGACACCATTTATTATTGTTGGAACAGTGGTTGCAGCATTTGCATTCATGGGATTATCCTTCATGGATAACATCCAGACCGCACGTATTGAAGATACATCCATTATTACCAAATATGAAATGATTCATGATACGACGGTCGATCGTCAAGAAACGATATATTGGGATATCATTATCGCAGATATGACGCTTGAGCGCGATACTTCACTTTTGAATGGATCGATTGATCAAGCAACTTATGACCAATGGGAAACTAAAGTTTTAGAACCAATGACCACACGTGTTGATGGCGCAACTTCAGGAACACTATTGGTTAGTGATTTGGCATATTTAGATGGGCTCTATACCGTTTATCTGAGTAGTATGGCTTGGGAAGTTACAGTACTCAACCCACTTAATTTTATTGTCTTCATTGTGGTATTGCTGATTGCGCTGGTCTTCATGTCCATCTTTAGATCACCTGCAGTATCCTTGATGCCTGATGTCACCATGAAGCCATTAAGAAGTAAGGCGAATGCGGTGATTAACTTAATGGGAGCTGCTGCGGGGGTTATGTCTTTGATTATTCTCACCGTCTTTGGATTGGGTGGGAAATCCTATGTTGGATATTCCAAAGCTTTCATTACTGTTGGTGTGATCATGCTCGTTGTCCTTGTTATCTTTTTATGGAAGGTCAAGGAACCAAAACTGGTTGAACAGCGTGCAAAAGATGATGAAAAATGGGGATTGACTGAAGATGAAGAAGTTGTTGAAGATGCACACGATCTATCCAGAGAAAAGAGAATATCACTTTATCTGATTTTGATTTCTGTGTTCTTATGGTTTACTGGGTATAATGCTATCATGTCAAAAGTCTCATATTATGCCCCTCGCGTTTTACAGTTATCATCCTTTACATTGCCTTTGTTGATTGCTAATATCACAGCGATCATTGCGTTTATTCCAATTGGAATTCTTTCTACGAAATTTGGAAGAAGAAAAACCATCCTGTTCGGTATTGTTTTACTTGCCATCTGTTTTGGATCCGTATTCTTCCTTTCCAAACAATATGAATGGATCATGTATATTGTCTTTGGACTCACAGGTATCGGTTGGGCAACCATCAATGTCAACTCCTATCCTATGGTTGTCGAGCTTGCTAAGGGTTCGAATGTTGGCAGATATACAGGATATTATTATGCATTCTCAATGGCAGCTCAGATTTTCACACCGATTTTTTCAGGATTCTTGATGGATGTGATTCATCCAACCATCCTGTTCCCTTACGCAACACTGTTTGTTTCACTCTCATTCATCACAATGTTTTTCACAAAACATGGTGATTCTGTTGCACAGAAGAAGACCCTCTTAGAAAACTTCGATGTTGATATGGATTAATAAAAAAAGCACTCGCGAGAGTGCTTATTTTTTTGGTTCAAAGAATTCAAAAACAGTATTATGATAATGTTTTTTTACCATATTGAATGCTTCTTGAGTTCTTGCTGCATAGCTGATGACTACAACACCTTTTTTCATCACTCGATCACAAGTTTTATTGGGAAGATCATAAATACCATAACTGATGAAATCAGGCTTGGTAAAGCGATTAAAGAACATCGATTTCAAAAGATATTTCGTGATTTTGTTCATTCTTGTTTCTGATTTGAAAGCTTCTGCAATCTGTCCTCTAATGACTTCTGGATGATGTTTTTTAAACCACATGACAGCTTTTGGATTAAAGGAAAAGATTGCGTAATTTCCTTGATAAGTTTTTAATAAGTTCATCAAAGAACTGCAGAGCAACTCAACATCACTGAAAGGTTTAAGTTCAATTAAAAGATTGACTTTTTGATCGACGAGTTTCAAGACATCTTCAAACTTCATGATCTTTTCTTCAGTGTGCATAAGACGCATGTCTTTAATTTCTTCATAAGTGACTTCACTGAGTTTGCGGTCATCTTTGCACAATCTCTTTAAATCATAATCATGAAATGCAACCACTGTACCATCCTTTAGTACATTGACATCCAGTTCGATATCATATCCTTTTTCCATGGCAAGTAGATAGGATGCTTTGGAGTTTTCAGGGATACTTTGGTCTTGTTGATAGAGTCCACGATGGGCGATGAAATTGTTTTTTAACCAGTCTAGATTTTTCATTAGAGTTCCTCAACAAAAATTATAACATAAAAGAGTCATCGTTTTAACATTATATGTTATAATACTTTTGCAAAGGACGGACAGACAATGAAAACATTCAAAACACTACTATTAATCTTCGTACTGATATTTCTACTTGTTGGATGCGATACCAAAAATCCAGCTGATCTCGTTCCCCCTTCTTTCAGCGGGACACACGACATCACATATTACATTGGTGACGATGCACCAGACTATCTTTCTGGTGTAACTGCTTATGATTCAAAGGATGGCGATGTTACAACAAATATAACAGTTGATGATACCTTGGTTGATCTTACAACACCTGGCGTTTATGCATTGACTTATCATGTTTTTGATTCGGATGGCAACAGTATATCGACTCCAGTTTCTGTGTTGGTCATTGATTCAGGCAATACTGCTGATACAACTCCACCAATGATCATGGGAACTTCAGCGATGACTTATCAAATCGGTGATCCTCTACCAGATTTATTATTGGGAGTGTATGCATATGATTCCAAGGATGGCAATTTGACTGATCAGATTGTTGTTGATGACAGCTTAGTTGATTATCAAACTGCTGGACTTTATCACATCACTTATTCAGTATCTGATGAAGCAAGCAACAGTTTCTCCGTAACGATTGATATTACAGTCGTTGATCCAAATGTGACTGCATTCATCGATCAACTCAACATTTATTATCTGAATGACTTTCACGGAGCAGTCTTGGAAGACGGTTCAGATATGGGACTTGCTAAAATTGGAAACCTTTTACTAGATGAAGAAACAAACCATCCAGATAACACCATCTTTATCGGTGGAGGAGATTTTTTGCAAGGCACCCTCATTTCCAACTATTTTGATGGTTCCTCGACCATGGATGTCTTCAATCATCTTGGACTTGATGCCTTTACAGTTGGGAATCATGAATTTGACTGGGGTATTGATATCGTTACTGATTATAGAAACCCTAGTTCTGGAAGTTTACAAGTAGATTTTCCATTGCTTGGTGCTAATATCTTTCTTGACGGCACTCAGGCAAGACCCGATCATATTGATCCTTACACCATTATCGAAAGAGGTAATCTCAAGATTGGCATCATCGGTGTTATGGGCCAAGGACTCGAATCAAGTATCGCAAATTCCAGAATTACAGGATACTATTTTGATGATCCAGTTTATTGGACAGCATATTATGCCGAACAACTGAGAACTGTTGAACATGTCGATGTAGTCTTGGCTGTTATTCATGATAATGGAGTTGCTTCAGGTTATAATCAACAAATGAGCGCTCTTTCAGGTGATCAAAGAATCGATGCAGTGTTCAATGGCCACAGCCATTCAACCTATGCGCAATACATCACAAGAACTGGTGTCAGACTCCCTTATATTCAGTCAGGATCCAGTGGAACCAATTTAGGCAAGGTTACATTGACTTTAAATGAATCAAAAGAAGTCACAGCAGCTTATGCTGAAAATCTGACGTCATCATCTGATTCAAGACTCACGCAAACGAATGCGACCATTGATGCACTGATACAGACTTATGTGTCACAAATTGAGCCACTCCTTAATGAAGTGATCATCACCTCTGGTGAATATATGAGTACATCTGCCCTAACCTATTATATGGCAGAACTCATCAGATTGGCTTCTGATAGTGACATTGGGTTCCATAATTCAGGTGGAACAAGAGACTATATAGCAAACGGAGAAGATATCACAGTTGCCAAACTTTATGCAATCTTCCCATTTGATAATCGGATCAAGACGACCTATCTGACCGGTGCACAAATCAAGTCATTCATGAATTCCGCATATGGTAGTTACTACAGTACGAGAGTACCTAATATGGTTTTTGATGACAATACAACCTATAAGGTTGCAACCAACGACTATGTCTTTGACTCTCCATCTAATCCATTTGTCACAGGAACAAATACTGTCGATACAGGCATCCTAATTCGTGATGTGTTGGAACAAGTTTTAAGAAATCAGGCACTCTCTTATGCCTATTTCTACTTATCAAATCCAATTGTCTTATCTGCATCACAAACCCAAGATGTCTTCATCATCCAACCCAATAACGATGAGCTTTGGGCAAACATCTAATCAAATGAGCTTGTGGACACACCACAAGCTTTTTTTATCGTGTTTGCAAACGGTTTCATAGTTTCGCTGTGATATAATGAAAATAGACGTAAAGTGAGGTACTTTTTATGATTCCATCTTTTGAAAAAAGAGTCAGAGCATTTGCAATTGACACTTCCGGAACCGCATTGTTTGCGATTGTTTCTTTGCCCTTAGGTGTATATTTATCCTGGCTGCCTTATTTGGTGACAGGATTGGCATTTCTCGCATTTTATTTTTTACCGTATTTTTTGAGAAAAGGGCAAACATTTGGAAAACGAATCCAGAGGATCCGTGTTGCTGATTTAGATGGTGGTTATGCACCTTTATGGCGCATACTTTTAAGAGATTTATTTAAATTGACATTAAGTATCATGACTTTTGGACTTTATATGGTTGTCTGTTATTTTTTCTTGTCAGATCAGACTGGACGAACCATTCACGATTATATCTTCAAAACCAAGGTTATTGATTTGGAAAAACCTACAGGCAAATACAATTATATGAGCAAAACCGAATCGATGAAGAAAAGAGGGTTCTGATGAAAAAAATAGTACAAATATTAATCTTTATCCTGCTGTTCACTGGGTTGATGGCATGCCAGAAACAACCCGTTGAGACACCAGTTGATCTTTCTACAATATATCAACAAAATGATGTGTATTATGAAATTTTTGTCAGATCATTTGCTGACAGCAATGGTGATGGTATCGGAGACTTAAATGGCATCACTGATAATCTTGATTATCTGGTTAATTTAGGTATTACTGCAGTTTGGCTGATGCCTATCAACCCATCTCCATCCTATCATGGGTATGATGTCACGGATTACTATAGTATCAATCCTGATTATGGCACGTTAGAAGATTTCCAAAATTTGATTGATCAAGCGCATGCACGCGGTATTGAAATCATCATGGATTTAGTCATTAATCACACCTCCGATCAGCACCCTTGGTTCATCTCTGCACAAAGCTCAGTCAATAGTCCATATCGTGATTATTACATTTGGAACGGCAATACCGCATATCAGACTTTCGGTGGTGGTATGGTTGACTTGAACTTCAATAATCCAGCAGTCATCACAGAAGTAGAAAATATCATGGATTTCTATTTGGATATGGGTGTTCATGGCTTTAGAATAGATGCTGCTAAGCACTTGATTGAAAGTAATAATGCAACATTGGATAATGCACTTTTGATCTTGCAACTCAATGAACACATGAAAGCAAAAGATCCCAATAGTTTCTTGGTTTCAGAAGTGCTTGATATGAGTTATCTAGCTTATGCGGATTATTACATCGGATCTGATTCCTTATTTGATTTCTATGCTGCTCAAAATATTTGGGACAAAGTAGGTCTTGGAAATAATCGATATCTCTTCGCATCCAATCTAAAGAAAGAATATGATGCACTTCGTGAAGTTAAAACTGATTTTGTAAATGCGCCTGTTACAGGAAACCATGACATGAATCGTTTAGCGTCCATGGATGGATTCAATTCATACTATTCTCTTGAAAAACTAGCTTTAGCAGCACGAATTAATCTGACACTTCCAGGCAGCCCGTTCATCTATTATGGAGAAGAACTAGGCATGAAAGGTATCCGCTATGAAGGCATCAATGTTGCAGGTTACGGAACTGTCTATGACGAGTACCGCAGATCACCTTTCTTATGGGGGACATCAACGTATCAAACGAGTTGGTTACCTGATAATGGAGCCAATGATGCGGTTGCATCCTTTGCAGATCAAGCAGCTGATTCAACATCCCTTTATAACGTCTACAAGGAAATCATCAAAGTGAGAGAAGATAATCCTGCGTTGATGTATGGCAATTATTTTGAACCTTATGTCGATAACAATTCTAATATTCAAGGCTATGTTCGCTATTTTTCAGATGAAAATGTCACTCAGGCTGTCTTGGTTTTAAATAATATTTCTTCAGATCCCAGAACCGTTGATCTTTCCTATCTTGAAATCCTCTATGGAGATCTCAATATCCCAGCTTATGGCACATTGATTGTGAGTATTGATCCTGATTTGATTGGAGATTACATCTGATGTTTCTAGCAAGATTTTTCTCTTATTCATTTCATTATCGTGAGATTTTTTCAAAGGTTGGCGAGAAATTCTGGAAGTATTTCATTTATTTTCTTATCATCACAATGATTAATGTGTTTCCCCTCAACTATTTAATTGTCAAGGAACAAGGGTGGAGACTCAATTTTGTTGAAGAAAGTTTTACTCTAGAGACACCTAATTGGGTTTTACCGGATACATGTAGTATCTCAGGATCCAAACTGGTATGTACAACCACGGATAGTTATACATATGAACACATGGGGATTACATATGTATTCAATTATCAAGGATCAGATTATGATCTAACCAAAAAGCAGATACTCTTCAAAACTGATTCCATTGTCTATGTGAATGGAGATAATGCAACCATGGTTGGCTATGGTTACAAAGGATTTACAGATAACTTCAGTTTTCTTTCCTTAAATCTTGCTCAAGGTGATGATAAAGCAGCAATGTATATTGCTTTTGGACAACAAATTGAAGCCTCGTTTTCCAATTACATTGTCTTTTACACTTTAATGGTCAATACCATGACGAGTATTGGACTCAATATGCTGTTTCTAGTTTTACTTGCTTTAGTTCTTCAATTGTTCCGATTCGGCTACTCAAAGTTTTTCACCTTCATCGATAGTATCAAATTCTTGATGCTGATGATGACATTGCCAGCGTTGCTCAGTTTTGGTATTGGTCTATATGAACCAGCCTTTTCACCCGTCTTTTTCCAACTTGGTATGGGCATCTTGACCATGGTTGTCATGTTGGTTTACGGGAAACGCGTATTTGCATAAAAAAAGGAACCGAAGTTCCTTTCTAAAGACACCTTGGTGTCTTTTTTTATTTGCTCATCACATAAGTCAATTGACTGTCAGTGACTTGAAGACCTGGATTTTGAATGGAATCATTGATGGAAAATTCGATGTATCCGTAGGTCGCATTCTGGTTGTCATAATCTGTAGAAGACATGTAAAAAGATAAGTGCATCATATACGAATCGTTTCCGATAGTATCGAAGTATTTTTCGTATGTTTGACTTGCCATGTTCATCGCGATTTCTGTGATTTGTTCCATGGTTGTTAATTCGATAGGAACAACGACATCAACAGTAATCGTTTCATTTTCAACGACTTCAGAAACAACCGAAACTGTCAAATCCTCTGATTTAACCTTATTACAAGACATCAATCCTATGGATAGAAATAAAATTGCGATAGTAAAGATCATTTTTTTCATTTGACTAACCTCCAATCAATGATTCATCAACTGTGACATTGTACAAATTATTCTTCACATAAAGTGTGTAGTAATACATGTGAACGCCACCATAAGTTTCCACAACAGCAACCGTTACGGTATATCTGCCTGGAACGTTGACATCAAAGTAATTGGAATAATAGACCATCGCTTGATCATTGTTGATGGTCACATTGGATGATGGATCAAATGCTTGACCTTGATTGATTTCAACAGTTGGTTGATTGATGGTTACCGATGGATCAACATTTTCAACAAGAATTGCAGAAGTATGTGCAGGAACAAACGCTGTACCACTGATGGTTTCAATACCATTCAAATCGGTTTGATCGGTATAGGTCAAAAGACTATAAGTCTTGCCTGCATCTAGATCAACAGTTGCTAAACCACCTGTAGGATTTCCACTGTGAATGACATAAATATCAGGTTCGCCCGTATTACCGTCAATCTTATAAGCAATTGCTTGAGATCCAGAATGTGCATCCACAAATTGTAATCTTGCAAGAATTTCATTGGCACTTGTCATTCTGAAATGAGAATAAGTCTTCCTGATTTCAATCAGTGCCTTATAATATTCAAAAACATTGATGTATTGTGCTTTTCTATCCCAACGCAGTTGGTTGACACTATCAGGAGATTCATATGAATTGCTATCGAATCCACCTGTTGCAGTTGGTTTGGATCGCATGAAATCAACACCAGCATGTAAGAATGGTATACCTTGAGAAGTCAGAATAATAGCATTTGCTTGAATTTGTTCATCTGCGATGTTTGCTGTACTGACACCCGTTAATTTTAGTTTGTCATAAAGTGTATTGTTGTCATGTGCTGAAACATAATTGATTGTCTGGTTTGGATTGAGATGCCATGCATTAACTGATGTAATACCTGGAAAATCAATACCACCAACGATTCCATACATTATGCCTTGTACTGTATCAGTTGTTGCGTTGCCTTGAACCCAACCTTTTTCACTTGCTGTAAATACGGAACCCTTGATTGCATCTCTGGTGACATCATTGAATGCGCCAACTAGATGCATGTTTTGGATATTGTCCTTATTTGCACTGATACTTGAACTTAATGTAGTCGTACCTCCAGTCCAAGGTTCACCATAAACGATCATCGTTGGATCAATGGCTTCAAGATCAGCTTGAATGGCATTCATGGTATCGACATCATGGAGTGCCATCAAGTCGAATCTGAATCCTGAGAGGTTGTATTCAGTTGCCCAGAAGTGTACAGAATCTACCATAAACTTTCTCATCATTGGACGTTCAGATGCAGTTTCGTTACCAGTTCCAGAACCATTTGAGAAAGCACCAGTAGAAGTCATACGATGATAATATCCAGGAACGATTTGTTCAAAATTGGATCCTGAGGATTCACCTGTATGATTATAGACGACATCCATGATGATTCTGATATCTTTTTCAGAAAGTGCCATCACGAGTTGTTTAAACTCATTGATTCTCACTCTGCCATCAAATGGATTTGTTGAGTATGAACCTTCTAAAGTATTGAAGTTATAAGGCATGTAGCCCCAGTTGAAACTATTTGCATAATTTGGATTCAAGTATTGTTGAACTTCATCAACATAACCGAAATCAAAGATTGGAAGTAATTGAACAGCAGTGATACCTAACTCTGCCAAATGGTCAAGACCAGTTTTTACAGTAACAGTCCCATTTGAATAAGTCGTTCCACTTTCTGTAAAGCCCATGAACTTACCACGATAGCTTTCAGTTCCATGCCATGAACTATGGGTTGTTAAATCTCTCACATGAAGTTCATAGATGATATAGTCGGTCAAATTCGTGATGGTATTTGGTCGAGAGTTATAAGTCCAACCATCTGGATTGAGATCATCAAAGTTGACAATCATACCCCTTAAACCATTCGCTCCAGTTGAATAAGCATAAGGATCAACAACTTCACGGCTGACACCGTTGTTATCAACGCTATATGTGTAATATTTGAAATCTAGATTGTCAGTTAATTTGACTTCCCATGCACCATCTTCAATCTTATAAAGCGGAATGGTTTGATATGGGGTTAGTTCATCATTAGGTTGACCTTGATCGTTATAATTAGGATGACCTTGATTATAGAGATTCAAAGTCACGCTCTGGCTGAGTGGTGCCCACAATCTAAAGACAGTGTATTCATTTTCATGACTGACGCCTAATGTGCCTGTATACGTGTAATTATCTTTAAACTGTGCAGTGTCATACAAAGCGTCAATGGACACATTGCGTTCATTTGTCGTCTGATCTGCAAAAGTTAATGATACTTTATATGATTTCGACAAATCATAAGTTCCCAAACTAATCGTGAAATTCGTAGAAGTTGGTGTACCCGTTGCGATTGCGACGTTATCTTCATACAGAGTATAAGAAGTAGCTAAAGAGATTGAAATGACATTGATGTTTCCAGAAGTGTTGAAACGAGCTTCCATAATATCATTTGCACTGTAGCCGATACCTGTGGCGCCTTGGATAAAGTAAGCATTGGCAACACCATTGGTAACAGGAATCGTAGTCAGATCAATATACCGGTCTCCACCTGGTTCTTGATAGCCACCCCAAGCACCTTGCTTGATGATGATACCTAATGTTGTAGCTCCTGAATAATATTGTTCGATATCAATCGAATAATAAACACCGTTTGCATCGGTTTGTAAGGGATCGAAATCATGTTGAATTCCCCCCTGCGAAGTAGGTAAGTACTCCCAAACCCACATATTGAAACTTGTATAATCATTATCGGGACGATAGTAGTGAATGACCAATGATGTCGGCATGTCACTTGCAATTGATGTTATGCCCAATCCCAACAAGGACACAACAAATAAAACCATTAATAATAATTTTTTCATAAAACTCCTCCTCACAATATCAATATAACATGGTATTGGTGCTTTTCATAAATCAAATGATAGCGATTTCAAAAAGAAAACGGTTGCACAATGCATTCAAAACTAAAGCGTTTACATTTTTCATATATATATGATAAGATTAAGACGTATGAGGATGTAAACCATTCTTTAAACAATAAGGAGGAAAAAAATGAAGAAAGTATTATTAGCTTTAATCTTCGTGGCTGCACTTGTCGGTCTCTTGGGAACAAGTTCCCTAGCTGCTGATGCAACTCACGGAGATTTAGTTATTCATTTCAAGGCATGGAATGAAGACTACACTGATTTAGGCTCTCACGTTTGGGGCGATGCTTCAATGACGCCTAAACTTGCTGATGGCATTGATAGCTTCGGAGCTTATTGGAATTACAATGATGTTCCTGCTGGTGTCGCAGTAAATTTCATAGCAGTCTATTGGGCTAATGGTTCCCAAGATTGGAACAGAAAATTGACAGGCGATGTTAATTTTGGAACCGAACTCATCGTTGCTAATGAAACAACTAATGTTTATGTATTTGAAGGTGCATCAGGCGCACAATACGTAATGGCTGACCCTGCTGCTGCAAACTTAATTGTCGTTTATTATGATCCATCTGGAAATTATGAAGACAATTTAGGTTTACATTATTGGAACTGGGATCAAACAGGTCCATCATGGGGAACACCCGCTCAAATCCTAAACACAGTAGGTAAATCTGCTGCTGGTATTGATGTTAAAGCTGCAATCTTAACTGCAAGTGCTGCTAATGTCACTGCTGGTCCTGGTTTATTGATTTATGCTGGCGATGACGCTACTAAGAAGACTGGTGACGTTACACTTGCTGGTGCTGGTATCACTGCAATGGGTGATACAGGATTTGCTTATGTCGTAAGTAAAGGTGACGCATACACATCTGGCGATAACGTTTACTATAATGATTATGCATCCTTCAAGGACGAAGCATTCTCATTTAAGTTAATGCCTTTCAACAATGATGATAAATCTGGTACTTATGCTGTTGATCCTTATACCATCATCGTTAAGACAAGTGCTCAAGTAACTTCACCATATCCAACAGCTGATGATAAGGATGCTGCAAGAGCAATTATTGAAAGCTGGTTTGCAGTTCGTGAAATTACTGGAACAGATACTTATGGTGATCCATTAGCAATTGACCATATTGACTTCTCAACTACAAACGCAACACTTAATGCATTTGTTATTGTTCTGTCTAATCCGTTAGACAATACCAAAGACTATGAAGTGTTCTACAATAATGGTTATGTGAAATTAGATGTTGCTAAAGAAGTTGCTGTTACTATCAATGTTACAGTACCTGCAAACACACCTGCTGCTTCTGTAATCAGCGCTGCTGGTTCAATGCAAGGTTGGACTCCTGGTGATGTCAATTACACTGCAACTCAAGTGGGTACAACAAATGTTTACACTTTAACATTTAATGTTAGTGTTACTGATCCATATACTGCAATTGAATACAAGTGGACAAGAGGCGATTGGCCAAGCAATGAATTGATTGACCAAAACCGTAAATTGTACATTCCGAACAATGTTGACAGTATTACATTTGATGACACTGTCTCAGCTTGGGCTGATGTAGAACCATCTGGAACTGTTGGTGTTGCTCCTGATTATACTCCAATGTATGCACCTGATCAACTTGTTCAAGCTTCAATTGATGTAGCTATGGACACCGAAGCTCCAGTTATCACATTCATTTCACCATCAGGTATTGTTGGTGTTGATGAAGCACAAAGAATCATTACTGTTGCTTGGGGCGAACCATTCGATCAGAATTTATTCCCAAGATTTAGAGCATCTGACGACCGCGATGGAGACTTAACTCCATTTGTATACGTACCAAAAGGTGACTATTCTGTACTTGACACAAGAACAGAAGGCAATTACCAAATTATGTTGCGTGTTGTTGATAAATGGGGCAACGTTACTGAAGAAATGTTTACCTTCAGTGTCGTTAAAGCTAATTAAGGAGGCGCAACATGAAAAAACTATTAGTCGTATTAGTCGTATTATTTAGTATGGTTGCACTTGGCGCTTGTAAGAAAGATACAGTAGTTGAACCAACAAACAATGGTGAACTCATTGATTTTGGTGACACATATGTACAGAAGACAAAGATCCGTGTTTGGATTGATGATGAAGCTGGCGATTACATGGCTGCTGTTATTGCAGAATTCAATAAAGTATATCCAAATATCGTTGTTGAATTCCAACATATGGGTAGTGTTGACTCCCGTAACCTATTGAAGACCTTTGGTCCATCAGGTAATGGTGCTGACGTTTTCCAATTCCCACATGACCAACTTGCTCAAGCTGTGTTAGAAGATTTGGTTTATCCACTTCCTGCATCGACTCAAACATTACTTGCAAGTCGTGCTAATCCTCTAGCTTTGCAAATTGCAACATTAAGTTATGATGAAACTGCAAAATCATTTGATCCATCAAGTCCAAATGCAGTTGAAAGATTATATGCTGTTCCAATGTCTATTGAATCTGTTGGATTGTACTACAATAAAGACTTAGTATCCACTCCAGCGGCAACTTATGAAGACTTATTTACATTTGCTGACACATGGAATGCTGCTCAAGCAGCTGACGGTTCTGGTAGAACCAATGCAGAAGCTGGTTTGTATGCTTTAGGTACATCTAGTCACTGGGCAGACTCTTACTTCATGCAACCTATTTACTCAGCATTTGGTTTCTATCCATTTGGTGCAAACTTAAATGATCCATCTGCAGTTGGATTCAATTCCACTTCAATGATTAATGCATTGACTTGGATCAAGACAGAACTTCAACCACGTACAACTGGAACTGGTTCACACAATTCAGTTACAGCTGGTGCAAACTTTGAAGCTGGCAAAATTCCATATATCATTGCTGGTCCTTGGAATATTGAAGCATACAAAGCTGCTGGTTTGAACTTTGGAATTGCTCCAATGCCAACCATTAATGGAAATGCAGAACGTACGTTTGCTGGATCGATTATGGCTGCAGTTTACAAGTATTCAAACAACAAAGAAGATGCAATTAAGTTTGTTGAATTCTTGAATTCTGACATTGCAATGCAACTTCAGTATGAATACAAAGGTAAACTTCCAGCGTTAAATACTACTTTGCTTGCTAACATCGAAGGTGTCAATGAAGATACTAATTTGATGGCTATGGCTCAACAATTAACAACTTCAGTTCCAATGCCAACTATTCCTCAAGTTACTTATTATTGGGGACCAGGTGAAGCAATGCTTACTGATGTTTGGGACAACAATGTTGCTCCATCTGTTGCAGTTGTAACAGCAGAAGCTTCATACCGTACTGGTGTGGGCTTATCAGAAGGATAATCGTTTCGCATTACAAAATTAGATTAGATGAAGGCGGCATGTTCAATGCCGCCCTCATTTGATTTTGTCACGGAGGACCAGATGAAAATTTTTAGTATTCTCAAGGCGATCGCTTCCTCAATCATTTGGGGGTTTGGCCAACTATTGAATGGTCAATATTTGAAAGCCTTATTCTTTTTTATTCTTTTCGCAGGTTTTATTGGTTTGGAGTTGGGAACCAGCCATTATTTTACAGAAACCAGTGCGTATACAAAGTTACCAGGGCAAGATTTTGGTGATTCATGGTACACGGATGGCTTCATGGCTGAATATAATTACAATAAAGCAACTGAAGGGTTTTCTTATGCCCCTTTTGAGGATTATCTAACCTCAATTGGTGGTGAACAAAACATCACTGAAGAATCCTTCATCGCATTCTTAGCTCAAGACCTAAAAGACAATAATCCAATTACGTATACCAACATTGCTACCGGTCAAGTTTATTTAAACGATGATTTTGATTCATCCGGCAAGGTTCTTTTGATTCGTAAACAAAACCTCTACCAAGATGATCAAGGAATCTATTATTTAGAACGAAATGTTACATTAGAAGATGGAACGAATAAAAAAGAATATGTTGAAACAACACTTTTAACTGGTGTTCTGAATGAAAACAATATCAAGGATTCACTTGATGGGTTGACGCCATTTGTCAAATCCGGTGAAGTCTATCGTGACTCTGGTGTTTATTATGTGAAGGTCACAGATGACGGAGCAACCAGATATCTCAATTTGTTAACAGATGAATTAGTAACCTTAACAAATCCAACTAAAATCACAGTCAATGGACCAATTTATAACATCGATGGAACTATCTATGAATATTTTGAACCAGGTTTGATTTATAATTCACAACGTTTGCAATATGCTGAAACTCCAATTTTTGAAGTTTTCAGACAAGCCATGCTTTATACGTATTCCTATGACTGGAATAAATATACATCGATTGATTATACAAGACTGATGATTAAAGTCTATCTTGACTTGAATCCAGACTTGAAACAGACTTTTGAATCACAGTATAATGACTTTTTCTATGATAAGGCAGGGATTTTCGTCAAAGGGTATTGGTCAGTTATTACCCTAGGTGTTGCACAAAAAATCAGTTTCTCCGGACATATGGCACTTATGGATGCCATGGTTGGTAATTCAGATACAACCTATAATATGTCAGTATCAGTCAGCATTTTGGATCCAGTTCCTATCCAAGGTCATATTTCAACCTTGCTCCTATTGGATGGTCTGATTGGTGTGATCCTTTCACTTTTCTTCTTAATCTTCATGATCTGGGGCATTAGAGATGCTTATATTGTGAGTGAGAAGAAGCGAAAGAAAGATCTTGTTTTGAAGGATGTTGCGTACTTCAAGGATGTTTATGAGAACATGTTTGAGTACATCATCCTATCCCCTGCGATGTTTGTCTTGGCGTTTATTTCGATTATGCCGATCGCATTCGGATTCATTTTAGCCTTTACAAATATTGCCGGTAATGAGTCCATGACCAATACATTCGATTGGGTCGGACTCAAGAATTTCTTATCATTATTCAATTTTACAAGTGGACTTGGTTCATCATTTGGTGAAGCATTCTGGAGAGTCTTGGGATGGACAGTAGTCTGGGCGATTTTCTCGACGTTCACTGTCTTCTTTGGCGGGTTCTTCCAAGCACTTGTATTAAACAGTGAAAAGGTTGTATTTAGAAAATTATGGCGTACAATCTTGATTCTGCCATGGGCGATTCCAGCATTGTTATCACAGATGGTTTTCTCAGTCATGTTCAATGAATTTGGCTTTATTAACGCATTCTTACAGGATATTGGCATCTATGATATCTTAAGGAACCTGGGGATGCTCGGTGTCAATTTTGATACCTTATCAGGCTTAAGTAAACTCTTGTATCTGGGTCAAGATAACATCCAATGGTTCTCTAATCCATTTAATCCTACGTTTGTTAGAACGACGCTGATTGTTGTTAATATCTGGCTTGGATTCCCATACTTTATGGCACTCATGACAGGCGTTATGACAGCAATTGATGCAACGCTTTATGAAGCTGCAGACATCGATGGAGCGAATCGATTCCAAAAGATTTCACAGATCACGATGCCACTGGTTTTATACTCTACAGCTCCAATTCTCATTATGACGTTCTCGGGGAACTTTAACAACTTCGGGGTCATTTACTTCATCACGGGAGGCGGACCGAACACCGGCCACGCCAGCCGCGGATATGCTGGTGATACAGATATCCTTATTTCTTGGATGTACAAGTTGACGGTTGATTATTCAACCTACAACATGGCATCAGTTTTCTCAGTACTGATCTTCTTATTCGTCGGTTCAATCACTGCTTGGAACCTGTCTCGAACAAGAGCATTCACGGAGGATTAAGACTATGACATTCACTTATTTGGTCATCATCTACCTCGTCCTCTTGGCTTTGTTCGTTCACATGGGAACTGTCCATGATTACGCACAAAAGAAGGGGTACGAAGGCTATAAGGTCCGTTTGATCGGATTGATTCCGATTTATGGATATTTGTATTTTAAGAAAAAAGAAACGTTACGCAAAGTTGAAGAAGGCGAACTGGAACATTTGTTATCGTTCCAGATCTTAAGTCGAAGAATCGCTTGGTATGGCCTTGTACTAATTATTGCAATTGCGATTCTCGTACCACTTTCAACCGTTCTTGTCTTATCTATCAATAATCATTTACTGCAAACCTTATTAACAGTTTATGCTTTGATCTTGGTCTTACTGCTTCATCAAGGCACAGTTGTTGAATATGCAGATAAAAAAGGGTATATGGGAATTCAACCAGGCTTGATTGGATTAATTCCAGTCTATGGATTTATCCATTACAAGAACAAACCTAAAAAACGTAATGTATCAAAGGAAGCCATCAAGGAAATCTTCAAGTTTTCCAATATGCTATCGAAGATCTTTGTTTATGGTGAAATTACACTGGTTGCAGTGATTGTCATCGTTCCAGTTGTTTACATCTTTGGTATGGCGTTTGCAAACGTTAGAACAGATATTCCAAACCAGATTTGGCCAACAAATCCAACATTTGATGCCTTCAGATATTTATTCCAGGATACAAACTTCACGGTTTGGTATGGCAACACATTAAAGATTGCACTCATCAACATGTTTGTAGGAACCTTCCTAATTACCGGTGCAGCATATGTCTTTGCACGGTTTAGCTTTAAAGGTAAAAAAGCTGGATTGCTTGCAATCCTCGTCCTTCAGGCATTCCCATCGTTTATGGGGTTGATTGCGATGTATGTCTTATTCTGGAAATTCCAGCTTCTTGGACATCCAACAGCATTAAGTATTCTCTATATTGGTGGTAGCATACCGGGTAATTTATGGCTCATCAAGGGATTCTTATCTCAGATTCCTAAGGATCTCGATGAATCAGCGATGATTGATGGTGCATCCAAGTTCCAGATTTTTGTCAAGATCATTCTGCCGCTTGCAGTTCCGATTCTGACATTCGTTGCAGTAGCAATGTTCATGGGACCATGGATGGATTACTTACTTCCAGGTTATCTCCTCAGATTCCCACCTAAAGGTGCTCCAACCGATTATGATATCACACAACAATGGACCCTTGCAGTCGGTTTATTTAGATTCATCAACGATATCAACTACAGACACTATTCAGCATTTGCTGCAGGTGCAATATTAGTAGGTTTACCAATTACAGCACTTTATATGGCATTCCAACGTTACCTTATCGAAGGGATTATGGCAGGTGCTACAAAGGGATGATTTTCATCCCTTTTTCTTTTTCCAATATGAAAGCGGTGCCATTCGCATATATCCTATAGATATATGATAGAATAATATTGGATAATAATGTAAAGGAGTTTTACACATGCCTAATGTAATGAAAAGCAAGGAATCCTTCAAAGAGGCATTCCTAAAAGGACTAAATGAAAAATACAATGTGAATGTCAATCAATCCACATTGTATCAAAGATATACGATTCTCGCAGAATTATTGGATCAACATCTTGAAACAGACTATGAAATGACCAGCAATGTCGTTAATGAGAAAAATCTAAAGAAAACCATTTATTTTTCAATGGAGTTTTTGATGGGGCGTCTAATCACCAACAATTTACAAAACAGTGGTGCATATGACATCGTCAAAGAAGCTTTTAAAGAACTCAATATTGATTTAAATGAAGTTGAACATGCTGAAGTTGATGCTGGTTTGGGAAATGGTGGCTTGGGACGTCTTGCCGCATGTTTCTTGGATTCTGCAGCCTCTTTGGCTTTACCTCTTTATGGGAACAGTTTAAGATATCAACATGGCTTTTTCGTACAAGATATCTTGAAACATCAACAAGTTGAACTACCTGATTCATGGCTCGCAAATCCATTTGTTTGGGAAACCAGACTAGATGAAGAAGCGATTGACATTCCCTTGTTTGGCTATGTTGAAAACACGAAGTTGATCAATCCTGTATGGATTAAGGCAGTACCTTATGATGTCAAGATTGTCGGAGATCAGAATCATGTTGTGACGAAGCTCAGATTATGGTCAACAGAATCAAGCCTACTGCATGAACATCCAGATGAAAAATATTTAGAGATGGTTAAAGGCATCTCTGATGTGCTTTATCCCGATGATTCAACTGAAGATGGTAAGACCTTAAGATTGATGCAATCTTATGTCTTTAGTGCTGCTGGTGTTAAATCTGCAATCAAAGAACATAAGAGTCTTGGTAGAGATATCAGACAGTTTAACGAATATTATACCTTCCAGATCAATGATACTCATCCCACACTCGTCATCCCTGAAATGATGCGTATATTCATGGATGAAGAAGGCATCGGATATGATGAAGCTTGGGAGATCACAACAAAGACCTGTGCATTCACCAATCATACGATTTTATCTGAAGCATTGGAAAAGTGGAATATCCAGATTTTTAGAAATCTTTTGCCACGTATTTTTGAAATAGTTGCTGAAATGAACAAACGATTCAAACAAATTTTGGAAACAGATGGTCGCTTCAATCGTGAACAAATGTATATGATGAGTCTGATTGGAACCAACCATGTTCGTATGGCACATATTTGTATCTTTGGATCTTTCAGTGTCAATGGTGTTGCTGAACTTCATACCGAAATTCTCAAAAATCATGAAATGAAGTTGTTTTATATGCTTTATCCAAAGAAATTCAACAACAAGACCAATGGTATTACCCATCGCAGATGGCTCATTCATACCAACCATGAACTTGTCGAGATTCTAGATGAAAAGATTGGTACAGAATGGCGTAGTGACTTGAAGAAACTTGAACTCCTTGACTGGATGCGCAATGATGATGAAACCAAAAACAAGATTCATCAGATGAAACTTGCCAAGAAAAAGGCACTTGCAGATCGTATTTTCGAATGCCAAGGTGTTGAATTAGACATTCACAGTATTTTTGACATACAAGTCAAACGTCTCCATGAATACAAACGTCAACTGATGAATATATTGCATATCATCTATGTTTATCAACGTCTCAAGAGTGATCCTTTGTTCAAGGAAGATTATTTCCCTCATTCCTTTATTTTTGGTGCCAAAGCTGCACCAAGCTATCATATGGCGAAATCGATTATTGAACTTATCGATAAAGTTGCTGAAGTCGTTAATCAAGACAAGGATACCAACAAGCATCTCAAAGTAGTTTTCGTCAGAAATTATAATGTGACATATGCTGAGTATCTCATGCCAGCTGCTGACTTGTCAGAACAGATTTC
>QKIB01000137.1 GCA_003249785.1 Acholeplasmatales bacterium | reverse complement strand
TGAAATCAACAAGAGTTTTATTCAAAGTCATCGACGGATGAATTACGCTGAAGTCAATGCATTCTTAAAAGACAACATCAGTCTTAATGACAAGCCACTTGAAGACATGCTCATCACGATGAATGAGTTATCTCAAAAGTTGAAGCTGATTCGAAAGAATCGTGGTGAAATCGAATTTGAAAGCAGTGAACTTGGATTTAAGGTTGATAAAGAAGGACGTGTCCTTGATGTCTATGAACGCGTACAGGACGATGCTGAGGAACTGATTGAATCCTTCATGCTGATTGCCAATGAAACGGTTGCGTATCACATGTATCAATCCAAACTGCCATCCATCTATCGTATCCATGAAACCCCAGATACACTCAAACTCAAGAATGCACTCATCATGGTTTCCAGACTCGGTTTTCCAGTTAATATGAAGCAACTGGGAAATCCAACACCTTATGGTTATATTGTTCATATGATGATTTTAAGAGCAATGCAGAAAGCGAAATACAGTGAGCACCAATCGCCACATTATGGCTTAGGTGCAACCTATTACACGCATTTCACTTCACCGATCAGAAGATATCCAGACCTTATATTGCATCGATTGGTTCATACCTTTGTCTTAAAAGAATCATCCAATATCAAAAAAGATCTGACCCATTTTAATGAGATCATGCCTGAGGTTGCTCAGCATACTTCCGATCAGGAAAGAAAAGCAATCTCAATGGAACGTGATGTCTCTAAACTGAAGAGTTGTGAGTTCATGCAGGATAAAATAGGAGAGCAGTTTAAAGCCATGATTTCTCAGATGATGCCATCTGGTATGTTTGTTAAACTCTCAAATGGTATCGAAGGATTTGTGCCGCTACGCGTTTTAGACGATTACTATATGTATGATGAAAACCATTTGACATTCATTGGTAACAGAGGTAAAAAATATCGTTTAGGTGACAATGTTAAAGTTGAACTCTTAGATGTTGACCTGGCGACAAAGAAAATGGATTTTGTCATCAAGGACAAGAAGATGAAGAAGGGCTATCGATATGAAAGTTATAAGTCAAAACAAAAAGGCAAGGCATGATTATTTCATTGAAGAAACCTTTGAAGCTGGGATCCAGCTTCTAGGGAGTGAAATCAAATCCATTCGCCTGGGCAAAGTGAATATCAATGACGCATTTGTAACCTTCAAAGATGGTGAAATGTATGTCAACAACATGCATATCGCCAAGTATGATTTTTCAAATCGCTTCAATCATGATGAAACCAGAGCACGCAAATTATTGTTGCATCACAAGGAAATCGTGAAGCTTTTTTCCAAGACAAGAGAACAAGGGTATACGATTATTCCCTTAAAGGTTTATCTTGTTGAAGGGTTATGCAAAATTGAAATCAGTTTGGCAAAAGGTAAGAAATCTTATGACAAACGAGAAACACTTAAAGAAAAAGATCAAGAATTAAGAATGAAAAAAATCTTGAAAAACAGGTAAGGATCATGGAACACAAAATTGGCATCGCCCTCGGGGGCGGAGGTGCACGAGGTAGTTATCAGATTGGTATCTTAAGAGCACTGGACGAAGCAAATATCTTAGATCAAGTACATCATGTTTCCGGTACATCCATCGGAGCGATCAACACCATGATGGTCATGGCAAAACTCAGTTATGAGCGCATGATCGAAATCTGGGAAATGATCAACAACTCAGATATTTACGGATCAAGTCATGTCCGCTTGAAAATGGATAAGTTAGGTATCTTCAGTCTTCAGAACGCTTTTCAGGTTTTCAAAAGAGAAATATCACTTTCAGAAATCAGAAACAGCAAGATTCAAGGCTATGCAACATCGGCGAAAATCAAGAAAGATTCTATCGTTCGACAAGTCATGATCAATCGTATGGAAAAAGAAGTCTTTCATTTGAATGAGTTCAAGGATCCACACAAAGCTGTTCTTGCCAGTGCATCAATTCCACTTTTATTTGGATCGACATCGATTGATGACAATCATTATGTGGATGGCGGTGCGGTTGATATCTGTCCTGTCCAACCCTTGCTTGATCAAGGGTGTGACATCATCATCGTGGTTCCCATCGATTTATGGTTCAGATACAAGAAGTTCACTGAACTCCCCATCTTGATGATCAATCTCAAGACACACTATCTGTTTCGTAAGATTCCGATTGATGTCCTTGATTTCAAACCTTCGATCGTTACCGACAATGCAGAATATGGTTATCAGATGGGAAAACTGATGATTGATAAATTAAGAAAGCTCAATATAGTAGATCAAGATGGAAATTGGCATAAGCCAGACCAATTCAAATATGTTTATATCACCAAAGCAGAAGAAAAAGAGATGAAGAAAGAAGGATAAATACATGGATCTGCAGATATTAAAACTCATACAACTCATGAGAAACCCCGTCACTGATTGGTTTTTCTATATCGTTACACAAATAGGGGATCAATACTTTTTCATTGCCTTGGCGGTGATTATCTATTGGACCATTAACAAGAAGTATGCACATAAATTTGTTTTCACTTTCATGATTAGTGCACTTTTCAATACCATTCTAAAAGAAATATTCAAGAGACCCAGACCTTATACACAACCTGGTGTTTATGTAGATCCATTGTGGTTGACGACAGGTTA
>QKIB01000048.1 GCA_003249785.1 Acholeplasmatales bacterium | reverse complement strand
ACCAAAAGCAGAAAAGCCATGATTGAAATTCTGGAAAATCAGCATCTCACATTCAAGGAAATTCAAAAGGCACTTGCTACTAGAGGTTTCTATAATGTGTCGACCATTTATAACAACCTTGAGTTTCTCGTCGATCAAAAGATTGTCGTAGAACTCTATATCAATGATACCAAGTATTATGATCTGGCAATGGGCAACCCCATGCACAGCGCCGATAGTCATATTCACATCATGAATAAAGACACTAACGAAATCACTGAAGTCAATAGTCCTGAAATTTTCGAGTATTTAACCAATCATCCAGCATTTAAAGATCTGGATTTGGAGTACATCAGAATCATCATTTCAGCACAAAATAAGAAAAAATAAGCAACCGCTTATTTTTTTTCTTTTCTTTTATTTTTATTTTTTTCTTGCAGCTCTCAGTTTTGCTGATTTGCTGCGAGAATTTTTTTCATATTCGGCTTCACTCGGATAAACCGGTTTTCGTGTAATGAGTTCCATTTGTGTATCATCATCACTGATAATCGGCATATTTTTAGGAAGATGCGATGTACTTTGTTCCTTGAAAAAGTGTTTCACGATTCGATCTTCCAAAGAATGGAATGTGATAACAACAAGTCTTCCATCTGGATTAAGAAGATCTACAGCATCTTTTAAAACGTCCTCAAGTACAGTGAGTTCGTCATTCACAGCAATTCTTAAAGCTTGAAAAACTCGCTTTGCACTGTGCCCTTTTTCATTTCGGTTCACTTGATCAGTAATTTTGACCAAGTCCATGGATGTCTTGAGTGGTCTTCTGTCAATAATTTTATGAGCAACCTTGTAACTATTTTTTTCTTCACCATAAACATAGAAAATTTTTGCTAACTCATCAACTGTATACGTATTGAGAATCGTTTGAGCATTGAGTTCCTGATCACGGTCCATTCGCATATCAAGATCTGTATCCTTAAGATATGAAAACCCACGAGAAACATCGTCAATCTGAAAGGACGAGAGTCCTAGATCCAACAACAACCCATCGATATGCTCAATGTTGCGTTCGTTCAGTTTTTCTTTTAGATATTTGAAGTTGCTTTTGATGATTTCATAATGTGAATAATCCTTTAATACGTTTTTTGCATATTCAATCGCATAATCATCCTGATCGAATGCATACAAAAAACCACCTTTAAGATGATCAAGTATCAATTTGGAATGACCAGCACCACCCAAAGTTCCGTCGACATAAATGCCATCTGGTTTGATATTCAGATATTCTATTGCTTCTTGAAGCAAGACCGTTTCGTGTTTCATAAATTCTCCATAATTCAAATCCACTATATATGAAATGATACTCTTTGTCAATCATTCAAAGAAAAAGGTGCCTTAGGCACCCTTCCTTAATCCTCTTTGGATTCTTTTTTGGTTAGTACTTGTTGTCCTTTGTAATAACCACTGTTTGGTGTTACACGATGTGGAAGTGTAAATTCACCTGTCTGTGGGCAAACAACCAATGCAGGAGCAGTCAACTTGAAATGTGTACGACGCTTTCTCTTAGCAGTTTTACCCGTTCTACGAAATGGAACAGCCATCTGTTCACCTCCTATTTTTTCACAATCTTATCTAAATCAGCAAATGCAGGATGTGGACTCTTTTCTTTTTCAAAAAGGATGTCTTTAGCATCTGGATGATAGATGGTATACGGTTTTTCAGATACAATGTATCCGAAGATGATATCTGTTAGTTCGAGTGGATCAGATAACGGATAATCCGCATCATTGGAATCGCCAAAGATAATTTCATCACTAAAACTCATATGATAACTCACAGGTTTTAGTGTCTTTGCACATGCCAATTCCATATTCACTTCAACGGTTAGATTCATCAATAACTCACCACTGACAAACCTCAAATCACATAGGATGTGTGCAGGCTCAATAGTGAGCATATCACTGACATCTTCGATTTCTTTGGTAAAGTCATACGTTAAGTCAAGTGAGGTTTTATCTCTGAGTTCATGCAATGCAAATTTCATTATATCACCTCAACGAAAGTATTATACATAATAAAACATTAATTGTCAATGAAAAGAGCGTATTTTAAACCTTCAGATTTAAGCGCGACTTTCTCTGACTTTGGACTTCAATATATTAAGGATTTTTTGTTCCTGTTCAGTGAGTAAAGCGGAGAGTTCATAATCCTGATGTATCCGATGGTTT
>QKIB01000014.1 GCA_003249785.1 Acholeplasmatales bacterium | reverse complement strand
TTTTCCCGTCTTTAAAAATATGCAACGGAAAATCCATATGAGTTCCTGTATGCAAATTGAAGGAAAGTTTCGATTCATAAACCCCGTCTTTTTCAAAGGTACTTGCAACTTCAATGATTGGTTTCTTTTCAATTTTGTTTTTGTAGACTTGCATCTCTTTGGAGATGGTCATGGAAATATCATGAACTTTCATTGCATCGACTCTCCTGTTTTTTCTCTGATTAATGGATCAAGATCATCCATTGAAGCATACTGAACCAAGGTTTTTTGATGTTTTTTAATCTGGTCGATAAAATGCCAGGAGGATTCAATTTCATCCCATCTAGTGAACAAGGTTTTATGGTTTTGTGTACAGTCTAAAAGTAGTTTTTCATACGCTTCTGAAAGATTCTTATAAGAATTGCAGGCGATGCAATATTCAAGTTCTACCGTTTCAACATCATCTGTGAGTCCTGGGACTTTGCTGTTCAAAACAAGTCCAACTCCATCAACTGGTGCTATCTTAATATATAGTTTGTTTGTCGAAAGTGGAAGATTCCATTTTCTTTGTTCACTCGTTTCTTCAAATTCCACGATAATCAATGATTCCTTCTTGTCAAGTTTCTTTCCTGTCATGAGATAAAAAGGAACACCTTTGAATCTTGGAGTGTTTACCGATGCTTTGAAGAATACAAACGTCTCAGTCTTAGAATCTTCATGGATGCCTTTTTCATCTAAATATCCTTGGTATTGACCAAGAATCAATGAATCAGCATCAAAACTTAGATGATGAAGTACTTTGACTTTTTCATCTTTGACATCTTCTGAGAAATACGATAAAGGTACGTCCATAGCAATCAAGGACATGATTTGCATCAAATGACTTTGAACCATATCACGCAGTGCACCAGATTGATCATAGTATCCAGCTCTACCTAAAATGCCCTCATCTTCTTTAGCGATGATTTTAACATTCTTGATGGTACGGTTGTGCCAGACATCTTCAAAAATACGATTCGCGAAACGGACCATCATGATATTCTGAATCATTTCTTTGCCTAAGTAATGATCAATACGATAGATCTGTTTTTCATCGAAATAGTTCCAAAGCATTTCATTGATTGATTTTGCGCTGGCAAGATCGTACCCAAAAGGCTTTTCAAAAATGATGGATTGATTCAGATTGCCAATCTCAACAAGATCTGAATCACTGATATTTTTACTGACGATTGGAAACAGATCAGGTCCAATGGCTAAATAGAATAGCTGTCTCGTTGATTCTTGTTTTACCGAGTCAATCTGATTTTTAATCAGATCATAATCAGAAACTTTCGTGATATCCATATTCACATAAGTAACAAGACGTGATAAAAGCTTCAAATCCAGAGGTTTGAATGCTTGTTCATTCATTTGATTTAAATAAACTTCAGTCGTATAATCTCTACGGCCCAATGCATAGATCATTGTACGGTTTGGTATTTTCTTCTGTTTGTATAATTTGGTGATAGCCGGTAACAATTTTCGTGCCGTCAGATCACCTGTTGAACCAAAGATGGTTAATATCAAATCTTGTTTCATTTTTTATAAACCGCATGTCCGCCAAACTCTTTTCTCATAGCGGCAACGACCTTTTCAGCAAATAAATGATCATCTTTGGACTTATATCTTGTATAAAGGGCTTGCGTGATAACAGGTAATGAAACACGATATTTGAGTGCTTCTTCAATCATCCACATCCCTTCACCAGAATCATCAATTTTGCCTTCAATCTGATCGAGTTTCATATCCGTTGAAAACGCATGGTGGATATAGCCCATAAGCGCAGATTCAATAATGGATCCATGATTCCACATCTTGGATATTTTTTCATAATCAAGTTCAAATGGAGATGCTTCCAATAGATCAAAACCTTCAGCAATCGCTTGCATCATGCCATACTCAATCCCGTTATGAACCATCTTGACAAAGTGCCCGGATCCTGGTTTACCCATATATGCATAACCGTCTTTCACAGCAAGATCCAAAAACATAGGTTCAAGCGATGAAACAACTTCTTTTTCACCACCAACCATGATGGATGCACCTGATCGAGCACCGCTCATCCCGCCTGAGGTTCCCATATCGACAAAATCGATGCCTTTGTTTTTGAGCTGTTGATATCTTCTGATGGATACATTAAAATTGGAGTTACCACCATCAATCACAATGTCACCAACATTTAAAAGTGG
>QKIB01000056.1 GCA_003249785.1 Acholeplasmatales bacterium | reverse complement strand
AAATACAGCCATCATTTATAGAGACTACCGCATCAATATCCTAGATACACCAGGACATGCGGATTTTGGTGGTGAAGTTGAGAGAATCATGCATATGGTTGATGGTGTTTTACTACTCGTTGATGCGTATGAAGGGGTTATGCCACAGACTCGATTTGTTTTAAAAAAAGCGATGGAAGCAAAGCTCCTTCCAATTGTTGTCATCAACAAAATCGATAGAAAGTATGCTGACATCCAAAAAACTGTGAATGAAGTTTATGATCTTTTCATTGACTTAGGTGCAGATGAACATCAACTGGATTTCCCTGTTCTTTATGCCTCTGGCATTCAAGGACTTGCCAATTATAAAGCACATCTCGATCTGGATATCAAAATGGAACCCATTTTGGATACCATCATTGAGTTTATTCCAAAACCCAATCAAGATGAAACTGATCATTTACAGTTTCAGCCAGCCTTGATAGATTATAACGATTATGTCGGTCGTATGGGGATTGGTAAGATTTACAAAGGGACTTTAAGAACCAACGAAACCG
This sequence comes from Acholeplasmatales bacterium, assembly GCA_003249785.1. Taxonomy (GTDB): domain Bacteria; phylum Bacillota_I; class Bacilli_A; order Acholeplasmatales; family Acholeplasmataceae; genus Peloplasma. The sequence continues at coordinate 1,671 of QKIB01000056.1, read as the reverse complement.
TTGCATGCATTCGCATGGATGGTTCAGTTGTGAATTTTAGAGTTCAAAAGATTTTCCAAAGTTTAGGTATGGAAAAGTATGAAGTCGATGAAGCTTATTCAGGTGATATTGTTTCTTTGGCTGGTCTACCAGATATCCATGTTGGTGAAACAGTCTGTGAAGTCGGTTATGAAGAAGCATTACCTCATCTGCATATCGATGAACCTACGGTTCAGATGACATTTTTGACCAACACTTCTCCTTTCGCCGGTAAAGAAGGTAAACATGTAACTGCATCTAAAATTCATGATCGCTTATTCAAAGAAACACAAAAAGATGTCTCTTTAAAAGTCGAACGTATCGGACAAACAGAAGCGTGGACCGTATCAGGTCGTGGCGAGCTGCATTTGGGGATTCTCATTGAAAACATGCGTCGTGAAAACTTTGAATTCCAGGTCTCAAGACCTAGAGTCATCGTTAAAACAATCGATGGAGTCAAATGTGAACCTTATGAGGATGTACAGATAGACTGTCCAACGGATTATGTCGGAACCGTCATCGAAATGCTAGGAGATCGCAAAGGTGATCTTGTGTCCATGCATCAAAATGGTGACTATAGTCGAATTCATTACATTATGCCATCGCGTGGATTAATTGGATTCATGACACAGTTTTTGACAGCAACCAAAGGCTACGGTATCCTATCTCATTTGTTTTTGGATTATCGCCCCATGCTTGGTGAAACGGTTGGTAACAGAAGAACTGGTTCACTGGTCTCACTCAATCAAGGGATGACTTCGGCATATGCCATCGGTAGACTTGAAGATCGAGGAACCATGTTTGTTGATCCTAGAGTGAGTGTCTATGAAGGCATGATTGTCGGAGAAGGCAACACAGATACCGATATGGTCGTGAATGTCACTCAAGAAAAGCAGCAAACCAACATGCGTTCAGCAGGTAAAGACTCCACTGTGGTTTTAAAAAAACCACGACTGATGAATCTTGAAGCTTGCATGGCATTCATCAATGATGATGAGTTGATTGAAATCACACCAAAGAACATCAGACTCAGAAAAGCACTCTTGAGAGCTTTGGATCGTAAAAAAGCATACTATAACGAAACAAAGTTATAGTGATTGAACCGAATTTATCAATGGCTTACAATTACGTTATATAAAAACATGTTTTTATGTTATAATATCTAATAGGTCAAATGGAGGAGAAAAGTGATGAAAATTGCAATGGGCAGTGATCATGGCGGATTCGAATTAAAGGAAGAAGTCAAAGCATATCTCAAAGACAAAAACATTGAAGTTGTTGATTTTGGAACACATTCAACAGCCTCTGTGGATTATCCGGATTTTGCAGAAAAAGTCGGACATGCAGTCACCGAGGAACCCTATGATTTTGGCATCGTCATGTGCGGTACCGGCATCGGCATCAGTATTGCAGCAAATAAAGTCCATGGTGTGAGAGCAGCTTTGGTCTATGACGAAAAAACTGCAAAACTCGCTAAAGAACACAATAACGCAAACATCATCGCCCTTGGTGGTCGAACGACAACCAAAGAAGAAGCATTCAAAATCGTTGATGCGTTCATGAATTCGACATTTGAGCCTAGACATCAAAACCGTTTAGACAAAATTACAAAAATAGAGGAGCATGAATAAGATGAGCAAAGTTGTGATCCTG
>QKIB01000115.1 GCA_003249785.1 Acholeplasmatales bacterium | reverse complement strand
TCAACACTGATATTTGTTTCAAAGGCAACTTCAGATATTTTCTTCTTCTGGATGTTTCTTTGTTCAAGCATCAGTTTTCCTAATCGTTTGTTATCCATCAGTTCATCCCCACATTCATTTATTTACCTATCCAATTACGATTTGCTTCAACGGTCATCATACCTTGCCATACTGCTGATTCACCAATCTTGTTTTCACTTGGATTGACACTATCGATTTTTCCTACAGACACAAAATAGAACCCTGAACTGGGGTCATTTGCCGAAAATGTATCTCTAAAAGTTGTTAATTCGGTACCTTGAGTCGATGTTGAATCATTGATCATCCAGTGGATACCAAATGTCAATTTCATGTCAAGATGATCCCATTCAAGTACATTTTCTCTAGGTACAATGTTCATATGCATTTCAAAGACTTGATCTGTAATTTCATAAGTGCACTCAATCACAAAGTAATCATCAATGTTTGCATTTGCAATATCAATCTCAAGAATTTCAGGTTCTCTAACACATGATGACATGAGTAAAATAGTCGTCATCACGAACAACAGATCAATTGTTTTCCTCATGGATGATTCCCCCGCAGTTTATCTTTTATGGTTGGATATCTATTTTATTCTTGGCTGCCAGCAATAGCAACGTCTTTGAGTTCAAGATACTTAGGGACTAGGTACTTCTCGTTTTGCAGTGTTTCTTTGGATAAATACATTTCCTTTTGAACCTGATGAACATTTGCTGAAATACTGCCTAAAGTGACTGGCATATGGTTCTTGCCATCAAAGTAGACACCTAATCTGATTTCTCCACCAAAATCACCTGTGATATTGTTCATTTGGAAGTTTGAAAACTTATAAACTAGCAAATGTGGTTGGCTTAAGATTTCATCAGCTGTCTTTGATCCGCCTGCAACAACCAGATTACCGATTTCACCAGTAGGTTTGATCTTTAAATAATCCGCATAACGTTTTCTTGCATATAACGCGACGACTTTGCCTTGGTCTATCAATTCAGTTTCTTTTAGTAGAATACCTTCCTGATCATATGCTGCTGAGAAAATTGAGTTTTTCAGATATGGTGTAACTGATAGAGATATCTTGTCTCCTTTGATATCTTCACCTTGAATGAGATCACCTAATTTGACCGTACTGATTTGCTGGTAGATCATGGTTGCTGATACATGCCCAAGATAGAAATCGAAAAATTCACCAACTGGTGTTCCTGTTAAAATAACAGGAATATCCTTTAACATAGGCAAATGCACTGCATTTGCTCTAAGTTGTGCCAGATGTAATTCATTCTTGATCGTTTCCTTGATCCAGTTTGCATCAAAGTCTGAGAAGTGAAGAACATTGAAGAGTTCAATGCTTTCCTGTTCATTTTCAGATTCAGTAATCAGTTCGATTTCTCCGCGGAATGATTTGAATGAAACATCAACACCTTTAGAGTTGACAATTCTGACTTGATTGATATCTAAGAAGAATTCACAGGAGTTGATCCATGCGCCATTTTGTCGATCTTCATCATAGATGGATTGAATGAGGTTGCACATGTGTTCAACTGGATCTCCTGCACTGAAAATGCTCTTTCCGTTTGTTGGTTGTTCATCCGTTGGATCTGCAAGTTCATAATATTCATTTTTGACGAAAGCTGCAGATAGAGCTCCTTGATTGATCTTTTCTTCGATTTCAGCTTCCGACATAGTGGGTTCAATCTTCACACGACTAGAGCCTTTGAACTTTTTGCCGTTTAATTCAAAATTCTTATAGACGAGAACTGCAATGTGATTGACTGTTTTTCCTCTGTTCATCTGCAATTCATCTTTAATAAAGAATAACTCGGTGGATTGTGTATCCATACTGATGATTTTATATTCGTCTACCATTTGATTTTGTTCAAGTAACTTAATGAGTGCTTGCATTATGATAACCTCCCAATCGCTTTGATGTAGGTTCCGCCTGTTGAGACCTTAACATATTCCTTATAGCCTTTTCCACATGCTCCATTGCCACTGAGTTCCACTTCATCTTTAGAAACCATAGAGATGGACTTAAGCAGATCAGGGACATATCCAGTTAAAAAGATCGGGCTGACCACTTTGCCTGTCAGTTTGCCATCAATGATTTCTCTACCTTTGGTGATGACACACTGGATGCCCCAGTTTTTAGGATCTTCCATCCCACTGGAGTATCCAATCAACAAATACCCTTTCTTGACTGATTTGATCATGTCTTCAAGGTTCTCTTCACCAGATTCAAAGAATGTATTGGTCATTCTGGCATAAGCTTTACGTTCAAATCCTTGACGTCGTCCGTTACCAGTTGGTTTTGTCCCAAGTTTCAATGCACTTAAGACATCACTTAATCCAGCCTTAAGTTGTTTATTTTCAATAATGACTGTATCTGAACCTAAAATACCTTCGTCATCAAAGAGATAGGTTCCCATTTCTTCAGCGCTTTTTGCTCCATCACGCATGCGAACGAGATCACTTGCGATTTCTTTGCCAATGTATTCAGCACCTTTGGCTCTGTGCTTGACAAACATATCCATTTCGACACCATGACCAAATGCTTCATGGGCAATCAATCCACTGATGGATGGATCACAAATCACTTCGTAATCACCTGGAATGATACGGTCAGCATTAAAGAGTTCCAACACGCTGTCAGCAACGCCTTGGACTTTTGTTTTCGCTTCATCCATGATTTCGTATCCTTTTAACCCTGATAGACCTGTGAAATCGTATTTAACGACGCCATCTTTTCTTCCTAAGCACATCAAAGCCATGTTGGTATACAGGATGCTTTGTTGAAGTTCTTTTTTCGAGGAAACAAAAATCTTGGAGATTTTAACTTCTTCCAGAATGGTTCTAAAATCAACGAATAATTCGTTAAGACTTAATCCTTGTTCAGAAAGAGCTTCAAGATCTTTGAGTTTCTGTTCGGTTGAAATGGAAAAAGGATCCACTTCAAATGTGCTATGAAATGTGTCTTTAATCTCATTTTCATCAATCAGAGGAAAGGACATGAATTGAATCTGATGTTTTTGATAGGTTTCAAGATCCTGATTCGCAATTTTATCAATGGCTTTTTTAACTTCATCCATTTGATTCAGTTGGTTGAATGAATACTCGCTATAGTTGATGCCATTGAAGACTCTGACAACAAAGCCACGATCAGCCCAGCCCGAATCGGAAACTGCACTACCTCTTTTACTGTATTGGTATGCTGTTCCTATCGTGTCTACCCCCAATACACTGACATATGCATACTGATCTTTGAGATCAGTGACCAGTTGTCTGATCTTTGGCAAGCTGGTCTCTAGAAAAACACTGAGTTTACTTTCCATACTTTCACCTCTACTTTTCATTTATGTTTCAACATGCCAAAGGCATGTAGATCATCATGGATTGGCTTATCCTTCTAGACTAGCCATAAATAAGAATGCTTTTTCAATCAATGCTTTATCACAAAAACAGAACAGATGTTCATCACCAAACTGGTAATCATCGCCATCTTGATTGACGACATAGCCACCAGCTTCTCTCACGAGTAACATGCCAGGTGCGATATCCCAAAGGTTCTTAACGTCTGTGTATAGCATCGAAAAGGATCCTGATGCGACAGCTGTCATTTCATATCCTAATGTGCCTAACATCCGAATTTTGATATTGTTCAGATAACCAAAACGAATCATTTGGTAAAACATATCCTTATTCTTTTCGGTTTGATGAGAAATACCGACTAAAGACATCAAATTGTTTTTTGAAGTGCTGTCAGCAACAGAGATCTTTTCTCCATTCATGAAGGCACCTTCGCCTTTAACCGCATAGAATATCTTTTGTACCCGTGGATAATAAACTACGGATAAAACAATATTCCCTTCGTCATAAAATGCTACCTGATTGACGAATAAATCCAATGCGTGAGCATAATTGCTTGTTCCATCAATTGGATCAATGATCCATGTTCGATTCTTTAATTCGGTATATTGATTGAATTCTTCACTATGGAAAAAATCAGAAGGAAAAGCATCTTTGATCACACGAATCAATTCTGATTCGATGAAAAGATCAGATGATGTGACGACTTCACTCATCTTTTTATATGAGATTTTTGCTTGTTCTTTTTCAGTTTCAGCAAACAGTCTTGGTAATGTCGATTTGATTAGTTGAAGTTCTTTTTCGTATGTCATGAAGTCTCCTTAAGTGTTTTGTGTTTTCAAAAATGCATAAAAGTCTTTTTCCTTGGCATCGTTCTCCTTAGATACATTGCCTACAGGAGATGCTAGAATCGTGAATTCTTCAACACCATCAAGTTGGAAGAGTCGATCACTGATTTCACGATCAAATGCACCGAGTGCACAAGTACCTAACCCAATAGATTCACATGCGATATAAAGGTTTTGACAGACATGTCCGATATCCACCAAGATAATCCGGTGAGCGAGAAATGAATAACGCCATTCCGAACGATAGGGGATGACACTCCAGAAAAACGTCACGTTTGCCTTGGTTGCCCAGATTTGTCCGACCAATGCTTCATTAACGGTTTCATCAAATGGTTCGACTCTGCCTAGAAATTCAATTTGATGCGTCATTGGCAGGTAATGATAAACACCTGGTTCTAACTTTTCGATGTCTTTAACAATCAGATAAGTTTCAAATTCATGTCTTGCTCCACCACTGGGTACAGTTCTTAAGGTCGCATAATTGTTGCCTCTGATACTTTTGATGCCTTGTGTGGTCCATAAAAGATAGGATAGCTGCAAAAGATTCATCGACTCTTCTGTGTAGACACGATGACTTTGTCTTTGATTGAAAACATCCAAAATACTTGGATTGGTTTTCAGTTCTTCAAAATTCATGGGTAAATCAATCTGTTGATCGGTCATGTTCGGTTTGACCAAAGGGGGTTGTTTGAGTTTTAATTGCTGATCGGTAGGTTCATCAATTCCAAAATCATTATATTTGAGGATTTCTCTGCCTTCTAATATCAGTTTTTTCACTTGGTCGCTTGGCATATTTTAATCTCCTTTATGCTGTATCGGATGGTTTGTCTTTATGTTCATTATACTATGGTTCATCTGAAAGTCATAAAAAAGACCAAAATGTTTATACATTTTAGTCTCTTTTCATTCGTATCGTTTGATTATATCTTTATGATTTACTTAATTTCGATACGTGTTTTGGTTTCAACCGCTTTAGCTTTTGGTGCTTTGATGGTCAAGATACCATCTTTGAGATTTGCTTCAATCTGATCAGATTCCAAATCACCCATATTGAACGTACGATGCATACTGACTGATCTGCGTTCACGATGAATGTAATTTTGTTTTTCTTCTTCTTTTTCTTCTTTCTTGTTGATAGCAATCGTTAGATAACCATCATGATAATCGAGTGCGATTTCATCTTTAGTAATGCCTGGCATATCTGCTTCAAGGATGTAATGATCTTTTTCATCTTTCACATCAACCTTGAAGGTATCATGGCGAAGGCTGCGCATTGGGAAGAAGTCGTCTGAGAAGAAATCATCGATCCAATTGGATAAAGAATTCTGATCATCTGTTCTACGAATCACATTGCGGTTGAATGGTGTTAAACCAAACATAAACATACCTCCTATATATTGGCACTCTAATGTCTTAAGTGCCATTTCAACTATATTTTATCACCAGATATTTTGGCTGTCAAGAGGTTCACTTTCTTTTTTTCAAATTTTATATTACAAGTAATATACTTGTGTCAATCTTCACATAATCCTGTGCTTTGATGCTTCGTTCATATGGATTCCATACCATGCATTCGAAAAAGTGCTATACTGTAGGTATAGGAGGTTGATCTTATGGAACTCATTGAAAAGTTGAAAAAAAGACGGTCTTATCGCGAATTTGAAACTGAAACATTTGACATCCAATTATTGATTGATGCCATCGGTGCAGCTAAGTACGCTCCAAGTGGCGCAAACAAGCAACCTTGGACATTTTGTATCGTAAAAAATCCTGAAATCAAGAAGGAAATCAGAAGACAAGCTGAAATTGCAGAAAGTGCTTTTTATAAAAAAATCCCTTTGCACTGGCAAACAGATCTTGATTATCTGAATCTGACGATTGAAAAACCATTTCTTGAAGAAGCACCTTATTTGATTGTCGTATTTAAACAAGTCTATCAGTTTGATAGCGAAGGCAACGAAGGCAAGGTCTATTATCCTGAAATGTCTGTGGGGATTGCTACAGGCATGCTGATCACAGTTCTCACGGATATGGGACTGGATCTTCTGACTTACACACCTTCTTCTGATGGTTTCTTGACTGAGGTCTTAGATCGTCCAGAAAACGAAAAACCATTCATCATTTTGGTTGTTGGAAAAGGGTCCAAAAACTACACGTTACCGCTTGTGACAAGAAAATCCGATGAAGAAGTCATCAAAATCTACTAAAAAAGGCGATTCGCCTTTTTTATTTCATCAATTTGGAAATGATATCTTGATTTACATCATCCGCTTGTTTCATCGGAAACAACATGAAGACGTGCGGACATGCTTCATAAATTCTAAGATCAACATCCGGATGCTTCTGCTCAAAAAGCATGACATCAGGACATAATAGATCATAGGTTCCTTGATAAATGCTCATCTTTACTTGATATGTATAGTCCATCGGATTTTCAAAGATGCCGTGTTCACTCACATCGTCAAGTTCTTCATAACCAACAAATCTGTGCATGGCAAGCATGGGATCATTAGCCTCATAGGACGGAATCTCTGGATTCTTCAGAGCAAAATCAATCCATGGAGAAAGCAGGAAAACATGCTTAAATGCTTTCTCTTTGAGACTCTGCAGTATATGAAGAATCACAATGCCTCCAGCGCTATCACCAGCGAGTACAAACTGATCATTAGGATACGCATCCATGACGATTTTCGTCATTTCAGCTGATCGTTCATAAATTTCTGTTGTCTTGTATTGAGGCAGTAATGGATACATGAAATAGGTAGCTTTGGCATTGGTCTTCTTAACCCATTTATCAATCATCATCCAATGAGCGATACTGCCGTTTAATGACAGTGCACCACCGTGGAAATAAAGAATATGTAAAGGTTTATCTGATTCACCATTGATCGTATGAAACAAATGATCTTGATATGATCCTGTTTGAACTTTATATTTGTGTCTGATCATGAAGGGAACCCGCTCGGATTTCTCTTTTTTTGCATCTTCAAGAAAAGGTTTATCTGTTGCCATAAAATTGACAATCCATTTCGAAATCTTTCCTGGAGCACCTTGAATCGTGGTCTTCATCTTAGTTTTGCACCATCTTTAAGATGTTCTTGATGAAGTGTTTTCTGAATTCGGGATCTTTGAAGGTTTCGACTCTAGAATCACCTGTTGTTTTCATCTGAACGATCTGAATGAATAATGGAATGCTGAATGCAGAGAATAAAATGATGTATTTCGCAAAAGATTCACTCGGATTCTTGATATCCATTCTTAAAGCAAGTTGTTCATAAACATAACGCGTGAACTCATTATCAGAAAAGAATGAATCTATTAAAAGATTGGTTGATTCATTTTGGATTTCCTTAGAAAGGAATAAATAATTGAGTACACCAATATTTTCCATCGAGAAATTATAGATGAATGTGATCAATTCTTCGAGTTTGTCTTCAATGGGCACATCATCAAAACTTGCAAAGACCGTATCTTTTACATAAGCTTTTAAATCTGTCAATATTTCATCAATGACAATCATAAGTAAGTTTTCTTTGCTGCCAAAATGATAGTTGACGGCTGCAATGTTGACATAAGATGCTTCTGCAATATCTTTAATCGTCACAGTCGCATTCTTTTGAATGAGTATTTTGGTATTGTCAATGAGTTTTCTTTTGATTTCGCTACTTGACATAAACTAACCTTCTTTCATTTGAAACGTCATTTAAAACCCTGTTTCATATCTCATTTATATCATATTTCTTCTATAATTAAAACAGATATTTCAAATATGTATTTAAATTACACATTTTAGGAGGCTACATGAAGAAAATATTGATTATAACTGGTGCACTTTTGTTACTTCTTGCATCATTTCTTTTTATACCCAAAGTGACAACAAATTACGATATGTCAGTTTACCTGCCCAGTGATTCATCCACCAAGCAAGGTCTTCAAATCATCAAAGATGAATTTTCAGAACAATCATCCATTCAGATTCTAATCATGAACATCACACCTGATGCATTGATACCCTTGAAAAACGATATCAAAACCGTGAGTCATGTTTCAAACGTCATCTGGTTGGATGACTATGTAGACTTAACAACCACGCCAATCGCCTATATTCGATGCGCTGATTACGATTGTTTTTGACACCAATAGTTATGATGTGTCGCTGGATCAATCGGTAACTCAAATCAAAACGATCTTCTCTGATTATGAAATCCATTTGCGTGGTGATGTCTTAGTCAATGAACAGACAAGAACGGTTGCTAAATCAGAAGTCATGAAAATCATGTATGTCATCATCCCGATGATTTTAATCATTCTAGTTTTAGCTTCTCATGCTTGGGTTGAACCTATTTTGATTTTGATTACTTTAGGTATTGCAGTGCTTTTTAATGTCTCAACCAACGGCATTTTTTCCAATGTCTCTTTTATCACCCAAACGATGTCACTTGCTTTACAACTCGCACTATCGATTGATTATTCAATCTTCATCATTCACAGGTTCTATGAAGAACGAAAAACCAATTCAGCGCATGATGCAGCCTATTTGGCAAGAAATCATGCGTTCAAATCGGTTTCTACATCAGCTTTGACGACCATAGCTGGATTCACTGCATTATTCTTTATGAAATACAGTATTGGACTAGATATTGGTTTGGTGCTATCAAAAGGCATTATTTTCAGTTATCTTTCTTCTATTATTTTATTACCTATTCTTTTGACATGGCTGGATCCTCTAATTCAGAAAACAAAACACCCAATGTTTTTACCAGATTTCAAACGATTTTTTAAATTTCAATTCAAAATTCGTTATATCCTCTTCGGTTTATTAATTGCTGCAATCGGTATTGGAGCATATTTCCAAAGCCAAGTTACTTATCTCTATGGCGCCAGCACCTTAGGCGGTTCAGAAAGCACACTGACTATAGATCAGAAACTGATTGAAGAACGTTTTGGATATAATCAACAGTTAATCATTCTATTTCCCAATGAAACGGTTAATCAGGAAGTTTTATTGGCTCAAACTCTCATTGCGAATCCAGATATTACCAATGTTTCTGCACTCGTTACAACAGTTGATCCCAACATTCCAAGAAATATGTTACCTACATCTCTCTTAAGTGAGTTTGTAGGTACACATTATAGTAGGATGATTATCACAACAACCCTTGATGGTGAGAATGCCGCCATGTATGATTTCGTCGATCAACTGAAAACAACCATTAGTTCAGAATATAGTGAGTATTATCTGGTCGGTAATGCTTCAGCATTATCCGATATCAGGTCTTCAATCCTCGATCAAAACCTGATGATTACACTGCTTACGATTGTTGCTGTTGGATTGATTGTTGGATTGATCTTTAAATCTTTCACGATTCCTATTTTGCTTGTCGGTATCATTCAAAGTGCTGTGTGGATCAATCTTTCGATCTTGTATTTTAT
>QKIB01000020.1 GCA_003249785.1 Acholeplasmatales bacterium | reverse complement strand
ATGTTCGGATCATTTTGATTTCTGCAGGTGTTTCATAACTGGGTCCTGTCCACCACGCATAGATACCTTCTTGAAGTTTGATATTTAAGTTTGCAGCCTGTTCATGAGCAAGTTTGCGCAATGTTTTAGTATAGATTTCTGATGCATCTGGAAATCTGGGTCCGAATGCTTTGACGTTTTCGCCAATGAGTGGGTTTCTGGCGGTGAGATTGATATGATCTGAGATGAGCATGAGATCTCCGGGTTTGAATGCTTTATTGACAGCACCACATGAGTTTGTCAAAATCAGTGTTTTCACACCTAAGAGTTTCATGACACGCACAGGGAATGTAACGACTTCAAGGGAATATCCTTCATAATAATGATATCTTCCTGATAAAGCAATCACTCCAACGCCGCCTAAATATCCCATGACAATCTTACCCTCGTGACCTTCTGTTGTGAGTTCATAGAAATGAGGAATGTTTTCAAAAGGTATTTCTACGCGATCCGTCATCTCTTCAATCAAGTCACCTAAGCCAGATCCAAGAATCAATCCAATTTCAGGATCTAATGCTGAGAAATGATTAATGTAATTCTTCGCTTCCAAAGCGTCCTCATATAAGTCCATCGTACACCTCTTTCACTCATTATTTTATCATATAACAATTAAACCGTCTCGAATCAAATTCAATCAAACGCTCATGCATAGTCTACCATATCATCTAGGTCAATGATTCTCATTTTGCCAATATTTTACACATACATTAACATAATTAAAAGAAACATGGATTTTATCACTCATTTTTTGACTATATGTGATTAATCATGTAGACTCTTTCTATATATCTAACATGGCTTTATACCCAAAATAATCTTAGGAGAAAATAAAAAACAATGAAAACAGCAATAATCACTGATTCAGCAGCAAATCTTAGTACTGAAATCTTGGCAAAGTATCCAAATTTATTTGTGGTACCTTTAATGATCGTCATCGATGGAAAAAGCTATCGAGATGGTATCGAAATCACAGCCGATGAAGTTTATGAGAAACTTGATCATCATGACATATCCACGAGCTTACCGAGTATGGATGATCTCTACGGTCTTTTCGATCAATTGAAAGCAAACGGTTATACCGATGCCATCGTCTTGAATTTATCTTCTGGCTTAAGTGGCACATATAACGCATTCAGACTGGCATTCGATCATATCGAAGGCATCAACATCACCCATTACGATTCGAAAACTTTAGGTGGCGGGTTATCCATTTTGGTGGATGCGGCTTGCCAAATGGTTGAAAAGAAGGTTGCAGCCTCTGATATCATCAAAGCATTGAATCAGATACGTTATGAGGACAGCCTTGCACTTTATACCATCAACACACTTAAATATTTACGTAAAGGTGGTCGTATTGGTAAGGTTGAAGGCACAATCGGTAACATTTTGAAGATTAAGCCTGTTATTACGGTTAATGATGAGGGTGTCTATGTGACCGTATCTAAAGGATTTGGCATTCAAAGATCCTTTCTTGCTATGAAGGAACTGTTAATTAAGAAATTTAAGCAAGTTGCAATTGATCTAATCGTTCACTTTGGAGACGATATTGAAAAAGCAAAACAACTCGGTGAATCCTTAAGAAAAGAACTCAACATCAGATCGATTTCTTTATCCAAACTCACACCGGTCTTAGGCATTCATACAGGTCCAATGATGTTTGCTTATGTTGCCACCAAAGTATAAAAAACACATTTAAGAAGATGACGACCTCATCTTCTTATTTTTTGAACAACCTTTTTTGTTATATAATAAAGAGAGGTGAAAATTATGATTCGATTTGGCGTTATCGGTGCTGGCAGCATCGCAAACACCTTCAGTTTGGCAATGAAGGCTACAAAACATCAACTGTATGCGATATCCAGCAGAGACATAGAAAAAGCTGAACAATTTCAACAGACCTATGGGTATGAAAAAGCCTATGGCAGTTATGAAGCCATGCTCAGAGACCCAAATGTCGATTGCGTGTATATTGCAACCCCACATGGATTGCATTATGATCATATGATGCTTGCACTTGATTATAAGAAACCCATCTTATGTGAAAAATCATTCACGCTCAATGCCAAACAAGCTGAAGAAGTCTTATATAAAGCACAAGAGAAAAAGCTATTCGTCATGGAAGCGATGTGGACAAGAATGCTTCCTGCAATACAAGAACTAAAAAAGACCTTGGATTCCGGAATCATTGGAACACTCACGCACATGGAAGCT
>QKIB01000142.1 GCA_003249785.1 Acholeplasmatales bacterium | reverse complement strand
TCCATTTATCGCAAGATATCGTAAGGAAGCAACCGGTGGATTGGATGAAGAACAGATCAATGAAATCTTCAAACAATGGGAGTATGCCAATAATTTACTCGAAAGAAAAGAAGCTGTCATGCGTTTGATTGATGAAAAAGGCATGCTCACCGATGAACTGAAAGCAGAAATCATTGCAGCCAAGAAACTGGTTGAAGTCGAGGATCTATATCGTCCATTTAAGGAAAAGAAAAAGACTAAAGCAACTGAAGCGGTTGCCAAAGGGCTTGAGCCATTTGCTAACTGGCTTTTGATGTTTCCTTTTGAAGATGTCAAAGAAGAAGCAAGAAAATACTTAAATGATCAGGTTGCATCAGAAGATGAAGCGATTGAAGGCGCGAAGTATATCATCGCTGAAATGATCTCTGATGATGCAAACTATCGAAAATCACTGCGTGCTGAAATGGTTAACCACGGCTTGGTTGTCACAAGCGTTAAGAAAAATGCAGTTGATGACCGCAAGGTTTACGAAATGTATTATGACTACAGCGAAGCTGTGAACAAGATTAGACCTCATCGTATTTTAGCAATCAACCGTGCTGAAAAGGAAAAAGTGATTACCGTTAAAATCGATCTTGATAAGGAAAGAATGACCTCTTACTTAGAAAGAAAGATTATTAAAAGAGAAAATTCAACGGCTGTTCCTTTCCTAAAGGAAGCGATTGATGATTCCTTGAAACGTTTGATCTATCCAAGTTTGGAAAGAGAAGTCAGAAGCGAACTCACTGAAAAAGGTGAAGAACAAGCAATTGAAATTTTCTCCGTCAATCTTCAAAAACTATTATTACAACCTCCACTCAAAGGTAAGGTTATTTTGGGTATAGACCCAGCATTTAGAACAGGTTGTAAATTAAGTGTTGTTAACGAGCAAGGCACTGTTTTAGAAAAAGGTGTCATCTATCCCCATGAAAAGACGATTGGTGGTAGCATCTCTGATCGTCAGATTATGGAATCTCAAAGAGATTTGTTACTTCTGATTAAAAAGCATAAGGTTGAATTGATTGCTATTGGTAATGGCACTGCATCTAGAGAAACAGAAAGTTTTGTTGCCAATCTTTTGAAAACAACAGGACTTAAAGTTCAATATGTTATCGTCAATGAAGCAGGAGCTTCTGTTTATTCAGCTAGTGAACTTGCTAGAGAAGAATTCCCTGATTTTTCAGTTGAAGAAAGATCGGCAGCATCCATAGCAAGACGTCTTCAGGATCCTTTGTCAGAACTTGTAAAAATCGATCCAAAGAGCATTGGCGTTGGTCAATATCAACATGATGTAACGCCTAAGAAATTAAATGAGTCATTAAACTTTGTTGTTACACAAGCTGTTAACCAAGTTGGCGTTAACGTGAATACCGCCAGCAAAGCATTATTAATGTATGTCTCTGGATTAAACAAGAGTAGTGCTGAAAATATTGTAAAGCATCGTGATAAGCTAGGACGATTCAGAACCAGAGAAGACATCTTAGGTGTTCCAAAACTTGGATCTAAAACCTACGAACAAGCTGCTGGATTCTTAAGAATACCAGAAGGTGATGAAGCACTTGATATGACTTCTGTGCATCCAGAATCCTATCAGATAGCTAAAACAATCATGAAGAAATACAACATCACTGGCCAAATGTTTGGTAAGGATATTGTCAAGGAAGCAGTAGCATCTATCGACAGAAAGAAACTTCAAGAAGAACTCAAAGTTGATAAATATACACTAGATGATATCTTGGATGCATTTATCGCACCACTCAGAGACCCTAGAGATCAATTTGCTCAACCACTTCTGAGAAGTGATATTTTGAAACTTGAAGATCTTTCGATTGGTATGGAACTTGAAGGCACCGTCAGAAATGTTGTTGATTTTGGTGCATTTATTGATGTTGGTCTTAAGGAAGACGGACTCCTTCATATCTCAAAAATCTCTAAGCAATATATCAAACACCCAAAAGATGTCTTAAATGTTGGAGATATCGTCAAAGTCTATGTTTTGAACATTGATTTGAACCGTGGTAAAGTTGGTTTAACCATGTTAAAGGATAACATCCAAAAATAATCTATGACACCAAGGATTATTAAAGGAAATAGGTTGACAATCTTATTAAAATAAGATATTCTATATTAGCGCGCAAGCGAAAAATGATGGACGCTGGAGTAGTACTCAAGTGGCTGAAGAGGCGCCCCTGCTAAGCCTGCTAAGGGTGTAGATCAGGAAACTGGTGCGAGGGTTCAAATCCCTCCTGCTCCGCCATCAATTGGCCCGTTGGAGAAACGGTTAACTCACATGCCTTTCACGCATGCATTCATGGGTTCGAATCCCATACGGGTCACCAATCTTGTATATATCACCATTCTACATGTAGAATGGTGATTTTTTGTTTATTGATTACCAAACTTGATATGGAAATGCATGCAGTTCTTGCATGTGAATCATTTAGTAATGATGAATCATAAAATAGTAAGTCAAAGAAACATAGATATTTGTGCGACTTTTGTTCATTCTCTCAAATATTATATGCACATAAGTTAGAATTTAAAACTATTCAATAACATCTATCAGT
>QKIB01000038.1 GCA_003249785.1 Acholeplasmatales bacterium | reverse complement strand
TGACACCGATAGAATTAACAATAACAACCGAAAATTCATAAATGAGATATTAATGACTGTTTACGATGGCAAACACCATCGTTTTTTATTTATCAATAGGAAAACCTATTTACAATTAAAAAAGATGATGTATAATAGATACGTAAACAAAAGTTTAATATAAAACAAATGTTTGAGGTGATGAAATGTCATTAAGTGATGTTGAACAGAGAATCCTTGATATTCTGGAATTTGATCCATATATTAATCAACAAGAGATTGCTGAAAAGTTGAATCTTTCAAGACCGGCGATTGCCAACTTAATATCAGGGTTACAAAAGAAGGGGTATATTCTAGGCAAGCCTTATGTACTTCGTAAATTTGATTACGTCACGTGTATCGGTGGAGCAAACATTGATTATCGTTTTCACTTAAAAGATGATATGATTTCTCATACATCCAATCCTGTGATCTCTGAATCTTCATTAGGTGGCGTTATCAGAAACGTTGCTGAAAATCTCGCACGACTTGATGAGCATGTTTCGCTTATGTCTCTGGTGGGTAACGATTATGCAGGACAGAAGTTACTCGAAGAAACCAAATTCATCATGGATACGTTCGCAATCGATGTGCTTCAAAATGAAACCACGGGTAGTTATTATTCAGCGATCAATCCAGATGGATCAATGCAAGTCGCATTTGCAAACATGGAAATCAATAGACACATGAATCGATCCTGGATCCTTAATCATGCGAAACATTTAAGACTGGGTGAATGGATGATTATTGATACGAATGTCACGAAAGAAGGTGTTGAATCTATCATCGAGTTTTCAAGAAGAGAAGATAAACGACTTGTTTTGGTTGGTGTATCAAGTCCCAAAATGAAAAATGTTCCTGAAGATCTAAAAGGACTTGATCTCATCATCACCAATCGTGATGAAGCACAAACGTATTTTCAAACAAAGGTTGAAGATCTTAAGGAGCTATGCGGATTATGGCTCAATAAAGGCATTCAACGGGTGGTTGTCACTGCGGGTACAGAAGGATGTGCATATGGTGATGAACAAGGCATTTACCTTCAAGCATCCATCAAAATTCCTAAAGATTCGATTGTTGATGTTACTGGCGCAGGCGATGCCTTTAGCGCTGCAGTCATCTATGGACTCATGAAAAACGAATCACTTCAACAGTGTGTTGCTTACGGAGCGATGAGTGCTGCACTCACCATTCAATCCAATCACGCTGTCAATCCTAAATTATCAATCAATCTCATTAAAAAGGAGTTAAAAAACAATGAAAACATTTGAAACACTACTTGACATCAAACCTAAAGTCAAAGAAGCACTAGAAAAGAATCTACCAGTTGTTGCATTAGAATCGACTATCATATCACATGGCATGCCATATCCAGAGAATGTGAAGATGGCCAAGAAAGTTGAATCGATTATCAGAGCTGAAGGCGCAGTACCTGCTACAATTGCTGTCATGAATGGAAAAATCAAAATTGGCTTAAGTGATGATGATTTAGAAATCCTTGCTAAGGCTGATCATGTTAGAAAATTATCACGAAGAGATCTTGCATCGACACTTGCTAACAAATCCCTAGGAGCAACCACAGTAGCATCCACCATGATCTGTGCGCATATGGCAGGGATTCAATTTTTTGTGACTGGTGGTATCGGTGGCGTACATCGCGGCTATGAAGAAATGATGGATGTCTCAGCAGATCTTGAAGAACTTGGACAAACCAGTGTTACTGTCATCTGTGCTGGTGCAAAAGCAATTCTTGATTTACCTAGAACTATGGAATTCTTGGAAACTAAAGGTGTACCAGTGATTGGGTATCAAACTAAAGTCTTACCTGCATTCTATACCAGAACATCAAACATACTTCTTCTTGATTCTGTAGAAACACCAGAAGAACTCGCACAAATCGTCAAGATGAAACAAATGCTCAACTTAAAAAGCGGCATCCTTGTTGTCAATCCGATTCCTGAAAAAGATTCGATGGATGAAGCCTATATCAACAAGATCATCGATGAAGCGATTAAGGATAGTGTGAAAGATCATATTACAGGAAAAGATATTACACCTTATCTTCTAGGTAAGATCGTTGAAAAAACCAAAGGGAAGAGTTTGGAAGCGAACTTAGCACTTGTCTATAACAATGCAAAAGTTGGTGCACGAATAGCTAAAGCATTCTCTAAACTGCAATAATAATTTTTGACGGATTGTAGAAGTGATATTTTAATAGTATAATGATAATAAACATGTTCGATTGACATTTGGGGGATTTTTATGAAGAAATTATTAGTTTTATTGATGGTATTCATGCTATTACTTTTAAGTGGATGCTCAGAAAAATTAAATTTTGATATGCCTACTTCTGATATAACGTTACATAAAAACTATGCATTAGGAGAGTATCCAATTAACGTTGTTTCGTACAATTCAATCATTTTATCAGAAAGTGTAGATAATACATCATTCATTAGCAATCTTAACAAAGTACGGTATAGAGAAGAAAATTATATCAACTTTGATATTTGGGGATATGCTTACGTCATTATGTTTGATGAAATCAACATATCCATTATCGGGAATGGTTATTTTTACCTCGATGGGAAATTATATAAAATCACCTATGGCAATTTCGATTTTTTAGATAGTTATGATTGGCAATCACTAGAAGAGAATTAGCTAAGGAATTGATTATCTATATCACAAAACAAAAAGGGGGATTATTTATGACACCAGAAATGAAAAAACTATATGATGGATTAAACAAAGTAAAGGTTAAAAATATTGCGCAAGCATATGATTATTTAGGAAATGAAATCAATGGTCTTGATATGGCACACCAATTATCATTTGAAATGACCAAAGAAGCTTTAAAAAATGTCAACAAGGAATATAAAATGTTAAAAAAGCATTATAAAGGTAAACTTAATCTCAATCTTGAAAACGTATATAGTAAGTTTCCAGAAGAGTCTGAAGAATATTTCTTCTTAAAGTGTTTGGTTACTTTAGCTGAAAACAACATTCAAGGTTAAAGTTCTTTGAGTTCAGGGAGATAATGGAAATGAAAAATATGAAAAATTTTGAAAACTTCACTAAAGAAGACTTTAAAAATATAGAAGAAACATATCTAGTGGAAGCAGTATCATTTTGGTTAATCGGTAAAATTACAGATTGGGAAAAAGAATTTGAGATTGTTTCTAAATTCAGTGAGCCATGTAAAAATGTCTATGCATGCACTACTGTTTTTAATGAAGTGATGAATGGTGGAATCAATCAACTCTTTTTCAATTTTTCTGCAGTGTACATTAACCTAGCATATCAAGTGTTTAAACTACTTGGTTTATCACGTCTAAGTGATGCTTTAAAAGGTGCAATAGAGATATATAATGGAAACGTGGAGAAATTAAATACGTATGATAAAAATTCAGCTGAGTCTTTTTCTGAATCCTATGAATTAAATTTATTTGAATCACAAGATGATATATTTGGCGAAGAAGAAAATCATTTTTATCAAGCATTAATTAAATATATTAAAGAGAACATCAATTCATTTGGTGATTGATGTCAATATCTTGGATACATCAAATGACTTAATGTTCTCATATTCTTGCAGGGATTGAAAATTACCATTTGACCTAAATTGGAGGAATATTATGGAATGCCCATATTGTAAAAAAGTAATGAAAAAAGGATCTATACATTGTCACAATGGTTGGTCTCCAATGATTTGGAGATCTCAAGAAGATGAATCAACAAGAAAAATTCAACCATGGTATAAGAATTTTACAAAAACAAAACTTGAAGATGTCTATTATTGTTCTGACTGTGATATCATTATAAAGAAAGTTACATTGGATAAAGAATAATCGTTGCATGAAATGACTGAAAAAGCACTTCTCAAAAATTAGAAGTGCTTTTCTTTTTTTAATCTAAATTATTAATTTTTGAAAAGTTTCTATAGCTTGCTTTTTCTTTTGTCTGATTTCTAAACACCCATATTTTTTGAATGACATAACTCAACATGAACAAAGTGCCATCAACAAAGATCTTGATCATCGTTAGATGAACTGAAATGAAAGACAATAAGTAAACAAATAAGACAGATAAACCGAAGATCGTTACATATAACGCGAGATATTTGATAAACTGCTTTCGAATTGGACTGAAGGATTGAAAACTCCAGATTCTGTTGAGCATGAAATTAAACATGCCTGATATCAGTCTAGCGACAAGTGTACCAATCAGAATGACATCAAAGATTGATGTTTTTAGCAAGAAAACCAACAACGTGAAAATTGACAAATCTAGAATGGCACTTGAAACAGAAACGATCAAGAACCGAATCGGTTGTTTGTAGATCCGGATTGAATCAACAATCGGACGAAAATGCGATGATGCATTCTCATCTAAATAAACCGTTTCAATCGGAATCATCACGAGATGCTTGTTTTCTCTTGCTGCTTGAAATAGAAATTCCATCTCATAATCATATCGATTGAAAGGAATGGATAATGCAATTGCATTTAAAGACTTTGGGATTCCTCTTAAACCTGTTTGTGTATCTGGGCATGCAATGCCTGTTATCGATTTAAAGTAGACAGATGAGAACCAGTTACCGAAGCGATTCATTTTTGGTGTATTTTTTTTGGACAACTGACGTGTTCCAAGAATCAGTTCATGATCATGTTCCAATAACATATCCGATACCTTTTTGATATCATCAGGTAGATGCTGACCATCTGCATCACACGTGATGCAACCTTGTGCATCAAGAAATAGTTCATAACCTGCACGAATGCCTGTTTTGATGGCTGCACCTTTACCAAGATTAGAATCATGGGTGATGATTTCACAACCAAAAGATGTTGCTTGAAGAAAAATGGAATCATAAGTCGAATCACTACCATCGTTAATGATCAGGATTCGTTCAAACTCTAGCTTTTTCAAATCTGTGATTAGTTCAATCAAACGCTCATCGGGTTGATAAGCAGGAATCAAGATGAAATGTTTAGTCATGATCGACACCTTCTTCAGGTTTCATCTCATGTTGAACTCTGATGAGTTCAAGGATATATAGCGTTGCAGAAACCAAAAGCATCATACCGCCAAGATAGAAGAACACTTGAACCAATGCTACTTCAGTTCCATAAATATCAAAGACACCTCTTAATAAAGATCCTATGACCAATGTTGCAACACCCATTTGACGAAAATCAAGTCCGAGTTTGGTTTCTTTAGGTGTGAAAATCATGATAACAGAAATCAACGATCCAAAAACTAAAGTAATCGCAAACGCGTACATCATGAATGGTGAATCTACACCATGTGCGAAAATACTATAGATCAGATGAAAGACATAAAGGAATATACTAGCAAAGAAGTAGCGTACTGCACTTTTTTTCATAGAGGTTTTATCCAAGTAAGTAGACACAGTCGCTCACCTCTCTTTCACTACCTTGACTAGGAACATTAATGACTTCGCCATCAAACCACATGGTGGATGATCCACCACCATCAAGGTTGTACGCTTCGGTACATCCTAGTTGTTGCATGATGGATGCAAGTTCTTCGATATCAACACCACTGGAGATTGTTGTTCGTCCATCGACTACAACAAACATATAATGTAGAGCATCAACCATACCAAAAGCGGTTCTGGGATTATTCACCCGATCGCGATCAATACCATCATTGACACTGGCTACTGATGTGCCATCATTGATCAGGACTGGTCCAAAGGACCAGAGCTGCCATGCACCATCGGCCAAAACAGATTCAACAGACGTACTGGATTCAGCAAAACTTGAGACTGTACCGTCTTCATATAAAACGATATCACTACGGGAACTTGTACTTGACCTCAAAATTTGACCGTTTTTAATCACATATCCTGTTGAATAGTGACTCGCAAAATCGGCGTTAATTGCGAAGATAGCATTGTATTCTTCTGCCATTGCAGAAACAGTTTGAACATAGTTCATGCCACCAAAATTATTGTAGGCTAGTCCTGAAAGAATGCTTGATGCATCGCTCACGACCACATCAGCAACAAACACATTGGAGTTATAGAGTCTAATCTTATAGATCGTAATCAGTTCTGAATCCGTTGCGTATGTTCCAATGATTGTTCCGCTTTCCAAAACAGAAGCAACTTCACCTGGATAAGATAAGGTTGATGTTGATATTTGATCTTCTGATGATGACGTTTGATCGTTAGAAGTGTTTACTGGTGTTTCAATATAGACTCCACCATGAGGGATCACCAATGCCCAAAGCAGGACAAAAGTTGAAAACAGAGTGATAGTTAGGTAATAAATAACCATAAGATTTGGTTTTCTGATTGATTTTCTTGACATGGTATCCTCCTGATATCAGATTTATCTTATCCTTTTATGGACGGGGTCTTGGATTGGTTGGACTAGGCATTGTGCCACCGGATGGTGCAGTTGTCGTTCCCGATTCATTTAAGTAAGTGACTTGAGATGAAATGGTGAAGCTATAGTTAATAGTTGAACCCACTGTGATTTGGTAAGTATTTCCAACTTCAAGGTCAGCTGTACTGATGATGATGCTGTTTGCTGCCTTAAGTGTTGTTGTTTCAAAAACGACATTGCCTGATGCATCTTCAATCGTAATCGTTATCCCAGCATTAATTCTAGTTGACAGTGTCATCATGATGCTTGCTTGTGCGGAAGATGTGAGTGGCGATTCAGCCATTTGTGATGATCCTAATCCCACAACAATCCCACCATTAATGGTAAGGGATGTATCAAAGTCAAGCGCTGAATTGTCTGTCATAGGTCCATTACTGTATAAAGCCCCTCCATTGATCACAATCACGCCGTTAGCATCCAGACCATCTCCGCCCGACGAAATGTGGATTTCACCACCATTGATCGTGATGATATTGGATGAACTGGTTCCTGATGAAGGTAAGAAAGATTGTGTAGTTGTCTGACTAGCAGCATTGATGCCATCATCAGAAGCTGTAATATCTAGAAGTCCACCATTGATGGTGATTGCCTGGCTTTCCATGCCTTCATAACTATTGGTGATGGTTATGTCACCACCATTGATGGTAATCGAAGTATCAGCCTTTAAACCTTGACCAGTTGTATAAAGCGTGAAGGTTCCACCATCGATTAAGATGGTTGTATTTGAATTGATACAATCATCTGTTGTATGGAGTGTGATAGTTCCACCCGAAATATAGATATCTTGATCACTACGAATGCCCTGTGATGTGCCTTGTACGGTAATCGTTCCACCTTCTACAATCACAGTATTGACACCATCAAGACCATCATCACCAACGGTTAGATCGAGTGTACCCGACTTAATATATAAAACGCCTTTATCAGTACTGGTGTCATTGGTTGTCTTTAATCCATCACCGTTGGCATCAACGGTAATGACTGCATTTTCAATTGAAATGGAGTCTCTACCGATGATTGCATCATCGACCGACACAATATTCATTAAAACATCAATGATGATTAAATCGTCTTTTGTTTTAATAGCGTTATTGTAGTTTGCATCTATATTTATTGTACCTGAACCATTGATGATGAGATCTGCTTCACTGTAAATCACGGCATTGTAATCCGCATATTCTGTAGCGTAATTTGCTGAATCACTTAAAGTGTTGGTTGTATCTTCAGGTACTGATATGATGACATCATCAGCAGATAACACCATAATTGCAGGATTACTGGATGTCTGAATTGTCACATTGGCAAGAACAAGACGTACATCAGCATCACCGACATCGATGATCACTGTTTCTGTAATCGTTCCAGTTAAGACGTAAGTTCCTTCGGTTGTGATAGTATAAGAAGTACTATTCCCATCAAGCGTTGTATAATCTTCAGTCGTATAATCTTCATATGTTGCCTTATCTAAATTGATATCATCAACAATTTCTTCATATGCTGTATCTGTAGGTGCTGATGTTGTATCATTGTTGGTTGTTGAACTGTCATCTGTACATGATGCGAGTGTGAAAGCTAAACCGAGCATCACGAAAGTTAAGATCTTTTTCATAAATGTCCTCCTATTCTTTTTCAATAGATAATGAAATATCTAGATTGCTGTTTCGAATTCTCAAATCATTGAGAAGTTCTTGGGTATTGATTCCAATATCTAAAACAATATCATAATAAAGTTGATAAAGGCTTCCTAAAGCGGTTGTCTTGACTTTGGTGAGTGTATAAGATACATTGTACTTCTTGAAGATTTCATCAAACTCACTATCATAATTCAAATCCTCAGGTATTGTGATTTTAAGTTGTTTTGATATTTGTTTCTTATTGCCAAAAGTTGTTTTGGAAATAATATACATCACAAGACACATGATGATTGTGAATAAAACTGCATATAAATATTCATTGATACCTAAAGCGAGTCCTGCACTCATCGCGAACAGAACATATGCAATATCTTTGGGTTCTGCAGGATCACTTCTGAAACGAATGATCGCGAATGCACCAGCCAAACTGAATGCTCTAGCAACATTGCTACCGATGAGTAAGATAATACTTGAGATGATTGCAGGTAATAAAATCATCGTCAATGCGAAATTCTTTGAGTACTTGCCTTCTGTACTCGTTTTCATATAGGTGATGCTGATGATGAATCCAGCAACAAACGATAAAGCGATCATCAGGAGTGCTCCTGACCAGGTTACATTTATTTCAGAACTTTCGAATAAGGATTCAAGCCACATTTCATTTGCCCTCCGTTAAGTGTGTTGGTTTGTTGTAAATAATCAAAGAATTCATAACCGTATTTGGAATAACTTGAAGAAAATGCTTTACTGGTACATAACACCTCAGTTAACCACATCGGTAGGTTGTGATTTGTCTTAATTTCCATGATATAATGAGTATTGTCAATCATTGGTGTCCCTTCATCACGTTTTGTGATATCGAAGTCATATCTTCGGGTGATGATATCATGATCAAATGTGATTCTTAAATCACTATTGTTATTTTCATAAAATGC
>QKIB01000134.1 GCA_003249785.1 Acholeplasmatales bacterium | reverse complement strand
ATCTTCTTTGAGTGTGATCTTGTCTCTGATATCCTTTTGTACAGTAATAGGCACCACATTATTGAGCTCATTGAATTCCAATTGCAGCTTTCTTCTACGATTGGTTTCATTTATGGCATAATTCATGGCATCCGATACTGTATCAGCATACATGATAACTTGACCATTTTGGTTTCTTGCTGCACGTCCGATGGTTTGAATTAAACTGCGTTCACTTCTTAAAAAGCCTTGTTTATCTGCATCCAAGATAGCAACCAAAGATACTTCAGGTAAATCCAATCCTTCTCTTAAGAGGTTGATCCCAATCAAAACATCATATTTACCCAATCTGAGATCTCTTAAGATCGTGATACGTTCTAACGATTTGATTTCACTATGTAAATAAGCGACTTTGACACCCAATTGTTTGAAATAGGCAGTTAAGTCTTCGCTCATGCGAATGGTTAAGGTTGTGACTAAGACACGTTCGTTTGCTGCTGCTCTTTTCTTGATTTCAAAATAGAGATCATCAATCTGTCCTTGAGTCTTTCTAACTTCGATGATTGGATCGAGTAGATAGGTAGGTCTGATGATTTGTTCGATCACAGGTATATGCTTATCAAGTTCATAAGGACCTGGGGTTGCTGAAAGATAGATGACATTTTTCATCTTGGCTTCAAATTCATCGAATTGAAGTGGTCTGTTGTCTAGTGCACTTGGTAATCTGAATCCATGATCAACCAAAGTTTGCTTTCTTGAACGATCCCCAAAATACATGCCTCTAACTTGTGGGATGGTGACATGTGATTCATCGATGATCATTAAAAAATCATCTCCAAAAAAGTCAATAAGCGTCGCTGGTGTTTCACCAGCATCACGTAGTGATAAATGTCTTGAATAGTTTTCAATGCCACTACAGAATCCAATTTCTTCGAGCATTTCCATGTCGTATTTCGTTCTTTGCTCAATACGTTGCGCTTCCAAAAGGAGATTTTCTCCTTTAAAGTACGCAATTTGTTCCTGAAGTTCATTTTTGATTCTGCGAATCGATTCATGAAGTTTTTCTTTATTGGTCATGAAGTGTGTTGCTGGAAAGATGGTTGCAAAACTCAATGCTTCGATGGCTTGTCCTGAAAGAACATCAAAGCGTTTGATTTCATCGATTTCATCCCCAAAGAAAGAGACTCTGATCCCTTGTGCGCGTTCATACGCTGGAATGACTTCAATCGAATCACCTCTGACACGGAAAGTTCCACGATGAAAATCGATATCATTTCTCTGATACGTCAGTTCAACAAGTTTATTGATGAATGTGTCTCGTCCATATGTATCACCAACACGAACAAAGATCATGGAGTTCTGATAGTCTTCTGGATCACCAATCCCATAAATACAGGAAACTGAAGCAACAACAATGACATCATTACTTTCTAAAAGTGATGATGTTGCACTATGTCTCATCTCATCAATTTCATCATTGATGGATGAATCTTTTTCAATATACGTGTCGGTTGCTACAACATAAGCTTCTGGTTGAAAATAATCATAGTAAGAAATAAAGTATTCAACTCGATTATTTGGAAAAAAGGCTTTAAGTTCGCCATATAATTGACCAGCTAGGGTTTTGTTTGGAGCGAGAATCAAAGTCTTCTTTTGAATTTGGGAAACGATATTGGCAATGGTAAATGTCTTACCGGTACCTGTTGCACCTAGTAAGACTTGTTCATGTATGCCATTTAAAATATTATTTTTGAGTGTTTCAATTGCTTTGATCTGATCCCCTTTTGGGGTAAAGGGTGCTTTCAGTTCAAACATAACAACACATCCTTATATATCTTTGTCGATTTCGTGTGATTTGGGAACAAGAACGCTTTGTGGCACATAAAGTGGTTCAATGACTGAACTTGCGATATTCATTAAATGATCCCCGATACGTTCAAGATTGGATAAGATATCTGGATAATTTGCTGCGACAACGAATGTGATTTCACCATTCTTGAGTCTTTCAATATAGCGATATCTGAATCGTTCTTCGAGTTCATCGACGACATCTTCGTTTTCAACAACTCTTCTTGCTACCGTTGGGTCTATATTAGCAAAACTTTCCAAGGTATCGTTAAGCATTTGCTCAAGGACTTCGTAGAGTTCAGCTAAATCTTTGGTGCCTTCTGTTGATAAAAACTGTGATTCACTATATCGATCATGGAAAAATTCGACGATATTTGTCAAATGATCACCGATGCGTTCAAAATCCTTGATGGTATCTAGATCTCTAGATAACATCTTAGAATCGTCCTTATCAAGTCCAGTTTGTGAAATCTTAATGAGATAGTCATGGAGTTTCTGATCATAGGTATCAATCATCATTTCATGAAGATAAGCTTCTTCGACCAGTTTTGAATTTTCTTTGAAACTGTAAGATTTTGTGATTTCAAAATAATCTTTGACGATAGACCCCATATAAAGTAAAGCTTTTCTAACAAATTCCAATGCGAGCGATGGAGACTCTTGAATCAGTTTTTCATCAAACATATTTTCAGGTATCTTCTTGTCATTGGTATCTTTGACAATGAATTTTGCTGCACCAATCATCTGATGAATGAATGGGAACAAGAGAATTGTCATAGTGATATTCTGAATCGCATGAGAGAATGCGATGGAAAGCATAGAAAATGGTTTCAGATACTTCGTTTCAATCCATTGAATGAGATGCTCATAAGGTATCAAAATAACGAGGAAGAAAATCGCACCAATGACATTGAACATAACGTGAATGGTTGCTGCGCGCTTACTTTCTACATTCCCACCGATGGATGCAATAAATGCAGTAATTGTTGTCCCGATATTCGCACCTAATAAAATAGGAATTGCCCCATTAAGCGTGATGGACTGCACTTCAGTATTTAATGCATAAAGCTTTTCTAAAACCCCAATCGCGGCTGATGAGGATTGGATAATCGCTGTAAAGACCGTTCCAAACACCGTTCCTAGAAACCAGTTCTGTGAAAAAGTATTGAACATATTTTCTGCGGCTTGAGTTGCTGCCAAGGGCTTTAGCCCTGCAGACATGGTATTGAGCCCAACAAAGAGCAAACCAAGTCCTATTAAAACTCCACCGAAGTGATTGATTTTTCTTTTCTTGATGAAAAACATGATGACCCCAATGGCCACAAAAACAAGTCCAAAATCAGCAATAGGTATGGCGATGATAAACGCCGTGACGGTCGTCCCTATATTGGCACCCATAATGATTCCAACACTTTGAGGGAGCGTCATCAATCCTGCTCTTAATAATCCAATCATCAACGCTGTTGTTGCCGATGATGATTGAATCAGCATCGTCAAGATAATCCCAACAAATATGCCTTTCAGTGGTGTGTTGGTTGTTTTTTCGATAATTGATTTTAATCGGGTTCCCGCTGCTGCCTTGAGGGAATCACTCATCATAGTGATACCAAAAAGGAATAGCGCAAGCCCTCCAAATACATTCATCAGATTATCACTAAAAGTGAGTGCAATAGTCATGGGTTTCTCCTTAAAAAGTTCATCGCTTTTTGAGTCTTTCAATCCATTAAAAAAGCATCGAGTGATGCCAATCATGATGTATGTCTGTGATGTATAATACGGTTGTATTATAACATAGAAACGCCTTCTAAAAAAGATGAAATCAAGAAAACGTATTCAAAAGAAAAGAATGCACCAAACTGGTGCATTCCATTAATTCATATCAATCGCTTGATGAAGTTTTCTCATGATACTCGTGAGTTGTTCAACTTCTTCAGTTGTCAAGGTATTCATGATGTTTTCCTTGATTTTATTACTTGACACAACAAATGCTTCAGCAACCTTCTTTCCTTTATCAGTCAAATAATATTTATTCTTGTATTTACTCAAATCATCTTTTTTTACATACCCCAAATCAATCAATTCCTTCAATGCTCTTGAAGTATGTGCTTTATCCAGAAATGATTTTTCTGTCATATCGTGTTGTGTCATGCCTTCTGATTCGTGTCTAAGCATCATGAGATATGGCATATGTGTTCTACTGATGTGATATTTATCCATGATGATCTGATGTTGTTCCATCATCTTCTTCTGGATTGCACTGAAGACCATAGGCATGAGTGACATATCGTGTTTAATCATGTCGCTTATACCGCGGGTTCAAACTGACTATTATACAAGTCAGCATAGAATCCATTTTGATCCAGAAGTTCCTGATGTTTACCTGTTTCAATGACGTTACCATCTTTAAGTACGAGAATTAAATCAGCATTCTTAATGGTTGATAAACGGTGAGCAATGACAAAGGTTGTTCTACCCTTCATTAACGTATCCATAGCTTCTTGAATCAGAATTTCAGTACGAACGTCAACGCTTGATGTTGCTTCATCCAAGATGAGCATTGGTGCATTGGCGACCATCGCCCTAGCGATGGTAAGGAGCTGTTTCTGACCAGCAGATATACTGGAGTTTTCATCTAGTTCCATTTCATAACCGAATGGATGCGATTTGATGAAGTGGTGAACATTGGCTGCTTTAGCAGCTTCAACGACTTCTTCCATAGTCGCATCTCTGCGTCCATATACAAGATTATCCTTGATGGATCCTTTGAATAGCCACGTATCCTGAAGAACCATACCAAACAATTCATGAACTGTATTTCTAGACATACGTTTTGTTGATATGCCATCAACTAAGATATCTCCAGAGTTGACTTCATAGAAGCGCATGAGCAAATTAACAATTGTTGTCTTGCCGGCACCAGTTGGACCGACAATCGCAATCTTCTGTCCAGCTTCGATCTTGGCATTGAAGTCATGAATGATTTCTTTACCTTCAACATAACCAAACTTGACGTGCTTGAATTCGACATTGCCTTTGACACGTTTCATTTCAACAGTATCTGTTTCAACTGACATTTCTTCTTCCTGAAGGAATTCATAAACTCTTTCGAATGCAGCAAGCGCAGTTTGGGCTTGTGTCATGGATTGAGCGATTTGTCCTAAAGGTTGGTTGAATTGTTTGACATATTGCAACATCGCTTGGATATCACCAATTTTGATTTTACCTTGAACAGCTAAAATACCACCTAGAACTGAAATAGCAACGAAACTCAAGTTTCCAACGAAATTCATGATTGGAAACATCAATCCTGACAAAAATTGGCTCTTCCATGTGTTACTGTAAAGTTCTTCATTATGGGATTCGAAGGTTTCACTCGATTTATCTTGTGCATTGTATGCCTTGATAATCTGTTGACCAGTATAAGCTTCTTCGATGTGACCATTCAAGTTACCCAATGACTTACGTTGTTGTTTGAAATATTTCTGCGATGTCTTGATGATGAATCTCATGATGAGTGCGCTGACTGGAAGAGATACAATCGCAACCAATGTCAATTGCCAACTGATGGTGAGCATCATAATGAGGACACCAAAGAGTAAGGTAATGGATGAGAATAATGTTGATACTGAACTGTTCAATGATTGACCGATCTGGTCGATATCATTAGACATTCTGGAAAGTGTATCCCCATGACTCGTCTTATCAAAATAACTTAATGGGAGTTTGTCAATCTTATCAAAAAGATTGGCACGCATTTCTTTGGTGATACGTTGTGTGAGTCTTGTGATGATGATCCCTTGTGTCAGATTAAAAATATAACTTGCGATATAAAGACCAATCAAAATATACACAATCTGCCAAATGGCTGCAAAGTCAATATTGACAGCAAAGCTGTTTGCCATTGGGTTATAAGAAATTCCATCTTGAACATGATTGGTAATATTCCCTAAAAGTTTAGGTCCGGCGATGCTGAAGCCAGCACCAGCCATTGCAAAAGCCATAACAAGAAACAATTTGAAACGATAAGGCTTTAAGTATGAAAATAATCTCTTTAATGCTTGTTTTGCCGATTTTGGTTTTTCACCAGCAAATCTTCCTGCAGGTCCATGACCACCAGGTCCAGGTCCACGTCTAACAGGCGTCGAAGTCTTTTTTTCTTCATTAGGCATGGCTCAGTTCCTCCTTCGACAATTGTGCAAAAGCAATATCTTGATATGGTTTACATGATTCTAGAAGTTCTAGATGTTTGCCTTTACCAACGATGGATCCTTTATCCAAAACAATAATTTGTTCTGCATCCATGATGGTACCAATGCGTTGACCAATGATGATCTTGATCGCATCTTTGGTTTCTTTCTTAAGTGCGTTACGAAGCGATTTATCAGTTCTATAATCGAGTGCAGAGAAAGAATCATCGAAGAGATAGATGACAGGTTTTTTGACCAATGCTCTTGCAATGGATAGTCTTTGTTTCTGACCACCGGAGACGTTGGTTCCGCCTTGGTCAATCGATCGTTCTAAACCTTCTTCAGATTCATCGACAAAATCTTTGATCTGAGCAATCTGTAATGCTTTCATCACATCTTCTTCAGTCGCATCTTCATTTCCTAATCTTTCATTGGAAAGAATAGTTCCGGAGAATAATACACCTTGTTGAGGGACATACCCCATCAACTCATAAAGATCATGGAGTCTAAATTCTTTGATATCTTTACCGTTAATCAGAATCTGTCCTTCAGTGACTTCATAGAATCTAAGGATAAGCTGTACAATCGTTGATTTCCCAGATCCTGTTGATCCGATGAATGCCAATGTTTCACCCTTCTTGACCTTGAAGTTTAAATCCTTGAGGACACATTCATCTGCATTCGGATATTTGAAACATACATTGATGAATTCAATCTCAACGTCTGTTGATGGGTTAATCACAGTTTCACGATCCACTTCTTGAGTAGGATCAATAACAATAACGTTAACATCATCTGATTCTTCGGTATTCACAGTTGTTTCTCCAGTTTCAGCTTCAATTGCATAACGATCATCAATCTTTGGTGTCGTTTCAATGACTGCTGAGACTCTACGTGCTGAAACCCATGCTCTTGGTAAGAAAATGAATAGCATGATCAGCATCATGAATGCAAACAAGATAACCATTGCATAAGTGGTAAACTGAACCTGAATGGATAATCCTTCTAATGGATTGGTTCCCAATTGGTTATTGCTGATGAGGATCGATCCTACGACAATAATCGCTAAACTGAGTCCCGACATAATTAAGCCCATGCCTGGACCAATAAAGCTCATCGCAGTATTGACAAAGATATTGGTTCTTGTTAATTTATCATTGACTTTATCAAACTTAGCATCTTGAATGTCTTCAGCATGATGTGCTCTAATGACACGGATACCTGATAAGGTTTCACGAGTCACTTGGTTTAGATCATCGGTTTGTTTCTGGATTAAAGCGTAACGCTTGAAGACCAATAAAAAGATCACGGTGATCAAGAGAATAATAGCAAGAACGCCAGCAGCAACTACCAAAGTCAATGTCACATCCAAGTTTTCAACTTTTCTGAGTCCAGAATATGCCATAATAGGTGCCGTAATAAGCATTCTAAGCATGATGATGGTCGTCATCTGAATCTGCTGAATATCATTGGTTGTACGCGTAATTAAGGACGGGGTTGTAAACTTGTTAACTTCTTCTGCTGAAAAGCTTTGGACTTGATGAAAGACTTTTGATCTTAACGTATTTGCAAGTCTAGTTCCCAAACGCGCAGCAATAAAACTCACGATAATCGTGAGGGTGATGCTGCCTAATGAGATAAGGAGCATCGTTCCCCCTTCATTTAAGATCTCAGTCGTCTGAGATGTTCCGGTAGCAATTCCAGTTCCAATGAGAACCAGAATCTTACCCATGTATTCGGGGAGTTTTAAATCGAGTTGTACCTGTAAGTAAATAAACCCTATGATAAAGAGTATAAAGACCCAGTGATACCATTTGAAAAATCTAAATAATTTAAACATAGTTCACCTCTTTTGTATGACTATCCTCTATTATCCTTATTTTTGTTGATTTGTCAACAATTTTACTCATTTTGTAATCATACACATAATTCTTGAAATTTCGGGTTATTTAGTCTTAATGCTTATCACAACAATAATTAATTATTAACTTTGAATATCAGGATTGATTTCTAATCAATTTTGAATATGTTATAATGAATTTAGTATTTAACGTTCGATAGAGGGGAAACATTTTAAAAGGTACATTTATGAGTACATATCGTAATAGCAAAGCAAATATTCTAATTTCAGGTATTTTAACATTCATTATACTTCCAGTATCATTTTTCGTTCTATTTTTCTATGTTCTCAATGATGTTTCTTGGATATCAGAAGTCATTGCATTCACAATTTTCCTATGGTCGGTTGGAGGATTGTCTTTCATTTCCTTTATTTTAGTCAGAGTAGAAATTAATGATGTTTCTTTACGAGTTAAATCAATTTTTGGAACAAAAGTTCTGCTTTGGAATCATATATCGAAAATAGAATTTGCACCTAGACTAAAATATATCTTTTTTGAGCATACTGATGGTAAAGATATTTTATTGGGTTCAAGCCTAGCAAATTTAAAACAGTTTCATTTACAAATTGAGGATTACATAAAAAAAGCCGGAAAAGAAGATTTAATTCCAGAAAACTTAAAAGTTCATTTTGAAATATTAAGGAGTTTATAGAAAAACGAAAAAACCAAAGATTCATTCTCATGAATTTCTGGTTTATTTTTTAATTCTACTAACAACTATACTTCTAATTTAATAACTTTATAGGTGACAAATAAGGAGATCACAAGCAAGATGAAAAACATGGCAATCATCCCGTACTGATTCAAATCTCCATAATACCCACTAGAATTGACCACCGAATAACAAATCATCCCGTTTGCGAAAATAACAGCTTCCTTCTGGTACTTAAAATTCTTAAGTAACAACACACCAGAAACAATACTCACAATCCCCATCAGTACTTCGATAGTGATATGAAATGCAATCGCAACCGGTTCTGTTTCTAATTCAGGAATCTGATCACTAACAAACAACATCGTCCATAATGCAATAATGCCAATGCCTACAAACATCATGTAAATCGAAATCACTTTTTTAATCTTCATACTTTCTCCTTATAATTTAAACAAAAAAACATATGAGCATGTGCGCATATGTTTTTGTTTTTTATTTATCTAGGATTCTTGATGTTTGCGTGTGCAGCAGCT
>QKIB01000132.1 GCA_003249785.1 Acholeplasmatales bacterium | reverse complement strand
AAGCCTTAAATGGACGTACATTATCAGGTATGCTCATCACCCATGCACATGATGATCATGTGGATCTGATTGGAGATTTTGAAGTGCCTGTCTATATCCATGAAAATGATGCGCATCTCTTGTTTGAAGATCAGTATAATGGATATGCACCTAAAACACATCCTTATAAAAGAAAGAATCTGGACTTTCATTATGTCAAGGATGGCGACAAAATTCCATTTGCAGATCAATTCATTGAAGTCATTCATACGCCAGGTCATACGAAAGGCAGCGTTTGCTATCTTTATCATGATCAACTCTATACAGGAGATTTATTATTCAAGGAAAGCGTCGGCAGACATGACTTATATTCAGGATCTTTAGTGGAATTAAGAAAGAGCATACTCGCTTTAGGCAAGTTGTCTGGAAACACAAAGATTTATCCCGGTCATGATGAATCAACGACCATGCGATATGAACAAAAGCATAATCCGTTTTATATCAAATGGCTTAAACAAACCACAAAATAAAGACACTATGTGTCTTTTCTTTTTTTTATGAAAAATAGCACATAATGCTTGACAGTGCCAATTGATTATAATACAATAGAGTTGGCACAAAAGTTAAACGAGTGCTAAAAGGGGTATGCAAATGATTACCAGTAGACAAAAATTAATCTTGAAAGCAATCATTGAAGCCTATGTGAGAGATGCTCAGCCTGTCGGCTCAAAGACACTCACACAAATGCCATATCTCAAGTTTTCCAGTGCAACCCTCAGATATGACATGGCACAGCTTGAAGAACTTGGATATTTGGAAAAGACGCATACATCGAGTGGACGTGTGCCTAGTGAAAAAGGATATCGCTATTATGTTGAACA
This sequence comes from Acholeplasmatales bacterium, assembly GCA_003249785.1. Taxonomy (GTDB): domain Bacteria; phylum Bacillota_I; class Bacilli_A; order Acholeplasmatales; family Acholeplasmataceae; genus Peloplasma. The sequence continues at coordinate 1,522 of QKIB01000132.1, read as the reverse complement.
TCTGGTCACAAGAGACCAAGATGTTATGGATTCCTTTCCACTGATTGATGAAATCTTTTTAAAGAATAAGATAGCTAAAGATCATGCATTGGAAGAAGCCATTCATCTATTGAGTGAACTTACCAATTATACGGCGTTAGCTGTTGGTCCAAGTAGTAGTCAAAACACCATCAAGAAGATTGATTTCATTCCAATATCTGAACGTGATGCTGTGATTCTGATTGTCACCGACCAAGGTCATGTGCAACACCAAAACATCACGATTCCCGAAGATATGAAGATCAATGACTTAAAAGAAATCGTCAAAACACTTGATGAACTGCTTCGTAATCGTTACATTGATGAAGCAACCCAGATTTTGAAGGCTGCATTTGCTAAGAAAGAGATTGCATCATTCATTGATTATCAGACACAACTGATGAATTCTTTCATTCATGCGTTCGCAAAATTCGCTGAAGAAAATTTCTATTTATCTGGTGTGACCAATGTTTTCGAACAGCCTGAGTTTCATAATGTCTCTCACATCAAGAATTTCGTGGAAATGCTGGATCGCAGGGATTTAATCAAAATGATTGGTGACAGAGAAGGTTTAAGCATCAGGTTTGGTAGTGATCTTCATTTGATCCCAATGGAAAACTGCACGGTCATCTCGGTTCCTTATCGCGTCAGCGATAACGAACATGGTACAATCGCTGTTGTCGGGCCAACCCGAATGGAATACAGCAAAGTCATTCCTTTAGTGGAATATATCGCAAGTAATGTAGGCAAACTCTATAAAAAGTAAAGGAATAAGATTATGGATGAAAACAAAGAAGTAAAGATTGAGCATGAAGAAGAGGAACTTCTAGAAGAACCGCATGCGCAAAAGAAAGAAAAGAAAAACAAGCATAAAGAACAAGTTGAAGCATTAGAATTAGAAATCAAAAATTTAAAAGATAAACTGCTTCGTAACGTAGCAGAACTTGAGAATTTCAAGAAAAGAATGCATCAGGAACGAATCAATGACCGTAAGTATGCATCGAAAAATTTGATTGCTGACATATTAATCCCCTTAGAACAGATGAATAAGGCAGTCAATATGTCAACAGACAATGATCTACTCAAAAATTTCCTGATTGGCTTTAAAATGATTAACGACCAACTCTATGCAACTTTGGAACAAGATGGATTAAAAGAAATCGAAGCTTTAGGCAAACCGTTTGATCCTAAGTTCCATCACGCAATTGAAAAGGTATCAAAACCTGATCAACCCAATGGTATCAATCTTGAAGTCAGTCAAAAAGGCTACACATATAAAGAACAAATCCTTAGACCTGCCATGGTCATAGTGAACGAATGGAGTGAAGAAAATGGCAAAGACGAATAAAATTATCGGTATTGACTTAGGTACAACAAATTCAGTAGTATCCATTATGGAAGGCGGAGAAGCCAAAGTTATTGCAAACGCAGAAGGTGGCAGAACGACCCCTTCAGTTGTTTCCTTCAAAGGAGATGACATCAGTGTTGGTGAAGTTGCGAAAAG
>QKIB01000092.1 GCA_003249785.1 Acholeplasmatales bacterium | reverse complement strand
AAGGCTCGTAGAATACTTAGCATTTTCGAGAGCGACCTTTATCATTCTATAATATATATGACATAAAGTCAATACTTTTGATTATAAAAAAAAGAAATCCTTAAAATATATATTTTAGGGACCTCATAAAGCGGATAAAACCCATTGTTCTGACACAATTCAAATGGATTTAAAGATTGGCATAGTACTCATTCTTGTAGTGATAAATCTCACGATATAATTCAACGAAGAAAACATAGAGTGCAATTTGAAAAACAACATAGAAAATCGGTAAAACGAGATTCACTGCATCGAATGAAGATCCTGGATCAATAGACGTTGAAATCAATGCCACAACAATCATAGCAACCAAATAGAGTCCAACCACACCAGAGAGTGCATAGCCTTTGATGGTGAGTGCATCCATTTCAGTATGTCGATACTGCAAAATAAATAAAACGAATACCGTCATTTTCGCCATAAATAAAAGAACAGATAAAACCCCATATGCTGGAATGAATCCGAACTCGATGATTAGAAAATGAAAAAAACCTAAAAGGACAAAGGTTACTGCCAAATATCGCATGTTGATATTACTTTTTGAACACAAATAAAATCCTAAAAATGCAAACGTTAAAGTCAATTCGCCAAAGTGTGCGTAAGTCACTGAAAAATTAGAAAGTATATCTAATCCTCCAGCAATAAGATTTAAGTAATTGATGACGTGACTTGCAATTCCCAATACTGCTGAAACCAGGATCAGGATTATCGAAAACTGTTTCATCAAAAGTTCCCCCAGAGAAGTTTCCTTTATTATAACATTTTTTTCTTTTAAAAAGAATAAAAAAGGGATATTTATCCCTTAATTAGTCGAATAATATCGTTATATGTCACATAAACAAACAAACCGAGGAGCAAGAAGAACATGATATTGTTCACAGTATTTTCAAATCTGCGGTTGAGAGGTTTTCTCGTCACAGCTTCAATCCCTAGGAAAATCAGACGACCACCATCCAAAGCTGGAATAGGTAGCAAGTTAAGTAGTCCGATGTTAATGGACAAGAAACCTGTAAATCCGATTAATGCAACCAATCCAAGTTTCGCAGTATCACTGACAAGTGAATAAATACCAACCGGGCCTGATAAATCACCAATTCCTACACCTTCCGCTTTGTTGAAGAGCAGTCCGATGGTATGAAACACTTGCATCATATCCCCATAGAATGTCTTGAATGGATAGGCAAGTGTATAACCCCAATTGAAGTTAGCATCAGGTGAAACACCTATTTGATAGACAATTGCTTGATATCCAAGTTGAGCAAGCGCAGTATCACTGATCAAACTATAGGTCACGTCGTGTGAGACACCAGATCTTTCATAAGTAACAGTGATATCACCCCGTGTATTGGTCTTGAAGAATGCAATGATATCATCCCAATTGTTAATCGTATAGGTCATACTACCAATCTTGATTTGCGTAATCAAGTCACCAGCTAATAATCCAGCATCTGATTTTGCACGCCCATAAGATTGCCCGATGATCGCTTGATCTGAATAAACGACATGATTTTCAGTGATGTTGGCAATTCCTGCCATCTGGATGGCAACGGACACATCAACGGTATTGATCGTTTGAGATACACCATTATGTATATAGGTCAATGAAATAGTAGCTGAATCGAGTCCACTCATCACAGCAGATAGATCGTTCCAATTATTAATGACTGTATCATTGATCTTGGTTATCTGGTCACCATCAACCATGCCAACCGTATATGCTGGAAGATTTTCAGCAACAGAACCAATGACATTACTCTCTAGATTTGGTTTCAGTGCGAAGAAACCGACAATAACGAATAAAAACAAAGCCAGAATGAAATTCATGAGTGGACCCGCAAAAATCACCAAGAATCTTTGCCATAAGGTTTTGCTCTCAAAGCTTTTTTCACTTGGTGTAATCCACATTTCCTTCTTTTCACTGAGGCGATAGACTGTATCTCTGAGGACTGGATAGTTTTTAACCACACCATCAATTTCTATTTCTATATAAAGAGGATCAAAATCACGACCATATAAATCATAACGTTTAATGACACCAACAAAATCACTAGGTAACTCTTGATTGAGAACAATCTCATAGATTTGCCCTTGTTCATTGACATTGATTCCGACGACCTGATCGATCTTGATCAATGCATCATTAATTGCTTCTCCAGCCATCGAAACATAACCACCGATGGGAATACTCCGTATCGAATAGATCGTTTCGCCTTTTCTTTTTTGCCAAACTGCTGGTCCCATGCCAATGGAAAACTCATGACAGAGAATGCCAGCTTTTTTTGCAAAATAAAAATGACCAAATTCGTGGATCAAGATGATGATACCAAGAACAAGAATAAAGATTAGTAAATTCAATATAACCATGTGTTACCTCTTCTCGTATATTTTTCTGATGTGACTTTGGACTTTTTTGTCCGTTTCTATAATTTCTTCAATGGATGGATCTTCAATCAGTTGATGCATTTTAACAGTATTCATCACGATTTGTTCGATTTCCAAAAAGGATATATTCTCTTTGAGAAATAAATGAACAGCAGCTTCATTAGCTGCATTCATGACGGTTGGCATGATGCCACCGGCTTTTCCAACTTCATATGCTAGTTTCAACAAAGGAAACCGCACAAAATCCATAGGTTTAAAACTGAGATTTGTCAGTTTCAATGATTTATCATAAGGTCTTCTTTCAGGATAGAATAAAGCATACTGAATGGGGATCTTCATATCAGAGATACTCAAGCTTGCTTTGATGGTTCCATCAATGAAATACGTCAGTCCATGAACAACACTTTCATCATGCAAGACCGTTTCAATTTTCTCATAAGGCATGTCAAACAGATGATGTGCTTCAATCACTTCTAATCCCTTGTTCATCATGGTTGCACTATCAATGGTTATTTTATCACCCATTGACCAATTTGGATGTTTCAATGCATCCTTGACAGTAACATTTTTTAGTTGTGTTCGATTAAGATGTCTGAAGGATCCTCCGCTTGCTGTAATCACTAATTTGTCAATTGCTTTTGGATCTTCACCACGCAGAGTTTGCCATAATGCACTGTGCTCAGAATCTATTGGATAAAGCTTTACATCATATGTTTTGATCAATTTCTTAATCGTATCACCAGCCATGACCAATGTTTCTTTGTTTGCAAGAGCTATGTCTTTACCACTCATGATAGCAACAACAGTTGGCATCAGTCCTGCAGAACCAGAAAGTGCATTGACAAATAGTCCTGGTTCATTATAATCAGCAACATCCAACAACCCTTCATCACCAAAGACAAAACGGATGGTTGGATATGCTTCTTGATAGGCTTTCAGATGAGATTCTGTTCTTAAACATGCAATCTTAGGTTGAAAGGTATCAAGGATTTCATGATTGATTTCATGGTTGCTGCCAAGAGATAATCCTATGACTTGATAAGATCCGGGATTTTCTTTGAGAACTTCCAAGGTTTGCAAACCTATTGAACCGGCTGCACCTAATAGATAGATCGACTTCATAGGATGACGATCGCCGGAGCGATTCGATAAATCAGAATAAAGACAGCTGTCAAGAACATAGCAGCAAACATTGCGGAATCAAAACGGTCTAATAGACCACCATGACCTGGCAATATATTGCCGAAATCCTTGATATCATAGGTTCGTTTTAATCTTGAAGCAACCAAATCACCGATTTGGGCTAGAATGCTAGCAACAAATGTGACAGGAACGATGATGAAAGCTTGTGCCCAGATTGGATAGTCTTCACCGATGCTTGAAAAGTTTTGAAGCAAAGTCTTTTCTCCACCTGAGTTCAGCATTGCACCCCACCATGTATCAGGACTGAATACTGTTCCGTAAAATAAAGCAAACAAGGATGCGATGATGGTCGCGAAAATCGTTCCAGCAATCGCACCTTCCCAAGACTTCTTGGGACTGATGTGTGGCGCAAGTTTATGTTTCCCATATTTCATACCGAAAATATAGGCAAAAATATCAGTAAATGATGTAATAATCAAAAGATAAACAATGAAACGGACACCAAGAACACGTAGAATAACAATAGATGCTGCACCTAACCCTACATAGTTGATGATGACCAGTGCTTTACCGGCATCTTCGCCGTTGAAATCTCTAAAGAGTACCAAAAAACTAAGTAACATTAAGGTGAAAATAGGAATGGTGATACTTAATGCGCCATTCGCTTCTAATGGGTTATGTTCTAAACTACCAATAACGCCACCAACACTATAAAACGTTCCCAGTGTCAATAGGACAATACCAATTTTGGGTAACCACTGGAATTTCTTCTTTCTTTCATACATCCGAATCATTTCAGTGGATGCAATCACCACAAACAGTGACATGACAACCTGAAAAACCTCAAAAAGGATTGGAATGGTGATAACTGGGATTAAAATAGCTGCGAGTATCAACCCTGTAACTAAACGGTCTTTCATTTGAGTCCTCCGAAACGACGATTTCTCTTTTGATAACTTAAAATGGCTTTCTTAAGTTCTTTTTCATTAAATGCTGGCCAGTGAACTTTGGTGAAATAGAATTCAGCATAAGAGACTTGCCATAACAAGAAGTTTGACAAGCGTTGCTCTCCACTCGTTCGAATCAAGAGATCAACAGGTTCCTTGACCATCAAATGTGCTTCAAGGGATGCTTTTGTAATGGGTTTTTCTGACAGATTTGCTGCAGTTATCAGTTCATCATATGACCCATAATCCGCTGCAATCGTGAGTTCAAACCCTTTATGATCTTTAGTTTCGGCTTCGATGATATCAATGACTTCCAAGAGCTCTTTTGAAAAACGATCGCGACGCCCAACAAATGTAACTTTGTAGTCAATTTCACTGATACGCTCGCGATTTTCATGAAACATTTCGATGGGTTTGGTCATCAAATAATTCACTTCATCTTCTGGGCGTTTCCAGTTTTCTGTTGAAAAAGCATAGACAGTCAATTTCTTGACGCCAAGTTTCTGAGCAGATTTGGCAACCTTAAAAAGGTTTCTGCCACCCATATAATGTCCGTATGATCTTGGTCTACCGTATTTTTTAGCCCATCTGCCATTACCATCAAGAATGATTGCAACATGAGAAGGTATCTGTTTTCCATTCATTATGTTCACCTTAATACATTATACTCTATTTGATCGAGTTTTTAAATATTTATAATATTTTAACACAATTCAAGAAAAAAAGGCACAAGGCCTTTTTAGATCTTCAAAAGTTCTTGAGACTTCGCTTCAACTTCTTCTTCAACCTTCTTAATATATTTATCAGTCAAATCTTGAATGTCTTCGTGATAGCCTTTTTCATCATCTTCAGTGAGCCCGAGTCTCTTGATGTGATCATTGCCGTCTCTTCTGACGTTTCTGATGGCAACTTTCGCGTGTTCACCCATTTTTTCAATTTCTTTGACAAGTTCTCTACGGCGTTGTTCTGTGAGTGAAGGTAGAATCAAACGAATCCCAACACCATCATTGATTGGATTGAGTCCAAGATCAGAAGCATGAATTTCATGTTCGATTGATTTCAATGTTGATTTATCAAATGGTTTGATGAAAAGTTGATTGCCTTCAACCACTGAAATGGATGATATTTGTTTGAGTGGTGTATCGACACCATAATAGTTGATCATGATTTTATCCAAAAGAGCTGGATTGGCTCTACCTGTACGTACAGCCGCAAATTCATGTCTTAGGACATCAACTGTTTTTTGCATGTGGTCTTCATGTTCCATTAAAATTAAGTCAGCTTGTTCATTATTCATGATTAGTCCTCCCATTTAACCAAGGTGCCAATCGTTTCTCCCTGAATGGCCTTCTTGATATTTCCGATTTCATTCATGTTGAAGACAAGAATGTTGATTTTGTTTTCGCGACAAATGGATGCTGCTGTTGAATCCATGACCTTGAGTTTGTTCATAAGCACTTGATCTTGAGTCAATTCATTATACATGGTTGCATCTTTGAATTTTCTAGGGTCTTTGTTATAGACACCTTCAACACCGTTTTTAGCCATCAAAATGATGTCAGCATTGAGTTCAGCAGCACGTAGTGCAGCTGCAGTATCTGTTGAGAAGAAGGGTGAACCCGTTCCTCCGGAAAAGATCAAAACTCTATTTTTTTCAAAATGACGCATTGCTCTTCTTCTGATGTAAGGTTCAGCGACAGCACTGACGGGTAAAACAGTCATAACTCGTGTTGGTACTGAAATGGATTCTAGAGCATCTTGAAGAGCTAAGCCATTCATGATGGTCCCAAGCATCCCCATATAGTCTGCTTGTGCACGATCCATTCCGAGTTCTTCACCTGTCGTTCCGCGCCATAAATTCCCAGCGCCAACGACAATGCCAATCTGAACGCCGAGTTCGTAAATTTCCTTGATTTCGGTGGCAATGCCTTTCACAGTTGTAGGATGAATGCCATAAGTTCCATTTCCTTTCAATGCTTCTCCACTAAGTTTTAAGATAACTCTTTGGTACATTTAAGCCACGCCCCTTTATTCATTTTTTATTTACTTACGTACTTGTGCAGCAACTTCAGCAGCGAAATCTTCTTCTTTCTTTTCAATGCCTTCGCCAACTTCAAGACGTATGAAACTCAATACTGAATTTTGATTTTGTTTCAAGTATGCACTGACTTTGATGTCAGGATCTTTGACAAAGCCTTGGTCCACAAGACAGATGTCCTGTAAGTATTTGTTTAAACGGCCAATAACCATTTTTTCAACGATATTTGCTGGTTTGCCTTCGGCAAGTGATTGTTGTGTCAGAATGTGTTTTTCATGTTCTAATGTTTCCTGATCAACTTGTGTGCGGTCAAGATACAATGGCTTTTGAGCAGCAACGTGCATCGCGATGTCTTTTGCAACATCTGCATTTTCAGTTTCCAAAACTGCTAAAACTGCAATGCGTCCGCCCATATGAAGATAAGATCCGAATCCTTGTCCATCGTTTTTAACAACTCTGGAAACACGTCTCAAAGAGATCTTTTCTCCGATGGTTGCTGTTGCATCTGCTAAAACTGTTTCAAGTGTCTTGCCATCGACAGGTAAAGCAAGTGCTTCTTCTGTATTGGTTGCTTTTGAATTTAGGATTGTCAATCCAACTTTATTGATTAAATCAGTAAACTTTTCATTTTTAGCGACAAAGTCTGTTTCTGAATTTAATTCAAAAATAACAGCTTCATTACCTTCGATTGCAACACTGCATAAACCTTCAGCAGCAATTCTTCCTGCTTTCTTCGCAGCTTTTGCAATCCCTTTTTCTCTTAAATAATCAACGGCAGCTTCGATGTCACCATTGGTGTGTTCTAAAGCGTTTTTGCAGTCCATCATGCCTGCGCCGGTTTTTTCTCTTAATTCTTTGACTAATGCGGCAGTGATTGCCATATGTAAATCCTCCTATATTGGTTAATTGTTATAAATAAAGGGGATAAATTATCCCCTTTTTAGCATTATTTTAGTGCATCAATGAGTTCTGCTTTTTTAAGGGTTGAATAACCTGAGAGTCCACGTTCTTTTGCAAGATTACGTAGTTCAGCAACTGTCATTGCTTCTAGATTTTCTTCGACTGCTGGTTCAGTTTCAGTTACGACTGTTTCAGCAACTTCTTCCACGACAGGTTCAGCTGCCTTTTCAACAACGACTTCAGCAACTTTTGCTTTTTCAACTGGAGCTTTTGTTTGTTCTTTTGCTTTATATGCAGGTCTTTCTCTCTTTGGAGGTGCTGATGTGATTGGTTCATCCTCAAATTTTTCAACCACGCCACCTTGAGCTTCAATCACAGCATTTCCCATGACCCATGAAATCAGTTTGACAGCACGGATTGCATCATCATTTGCTGGAATGATATAGTCCACATCATCAGGATCACAGTTTGTATCAACGATACCAAAGACTGCTATACCTAACTTACGAGCTTCAAGAATTGCATTTCTTTCTTTTCTTGGATCAACGATGAAGATTGCTTCAGGAACTTTCTTCATATCCTTGATACCACCAAGGAATTTTTCCAAACGTTCACGTTCATGCTTTAATTGCTGAACTTCTTTCTTTGGAAGTTTTTCAAAGATACCATCAGTTTCCATCTTATAAAGATCATGTAATCTCTTGATCCGACGACGGATGGTCTTGAAGTTTGTGAGTGTTCCACCTAACCATCTTTGGTCAACATAGAACTGACCAGTACGGACTGCTTCTTCCTTCACTGCTTCTTGAGCTTGCTTCTTTGTACCGATAAACAGTACCTTACCGCCATCTTGCACGATTTGAAAAAGTGCTTGATAAGCTTTTTCGATTTCTTCAGCTGTCTTTTTTAAGTCAATGATATAAATACCATTTCTAGACGTGAAGATGTAGGGTGCCATTTTAGGATTCCAACGACGTGTTGCGTGTCCGAAATGTACACCAGATTCCAATAATTGTTTCATTGAAACGACTGCCATAAAATTAATTCCTCCATTTTGTTTTTTTCTTCTGTGTCACTTGAGCAGACTCACCCGAAGGCACTAGAGTTGCAAACATGACACATGCTTATTTTCATAGCCTTAATAAATATAACATATTTAATATGCTTTTGCAAGTTATCGGATGCTTTTTTAAGTGTGATTGATGATGACTTCATAAGATTTCACACAATCATCTTGAAAACGACTTGAATCAAAGGGCTTTATGACCACTACTACCGAATCCACCAAGGCGAACACGTCCTTCAGTTTCATCATCGGTGGTCTTTTCATATCTCATGAAGATCCCTTGAGCAACACGCTCCCCCTTTGAGATTGTTACTGGTTTATCTCTGATATTGATTAATGAAACCATGATATGGCCATCGTTATCAGGATTACCATAGTAGTCAGCATCTATGACACCGACACTATTGCTCATCATGAGTCCTTTCTTGATAGAAAGTGATGATCGAGCGAAAATGAAGAGTGCTTCTGTGTGAGGCATCAGGACTTTAAGACCTGTTGGAACTCTTTTGATTTCTCCTGGACCAAACGTTATATCTTCAATACTGGCAAGATCATATCCAGCACTGTTCTCGGTTGCTCTCTTAGGTAAGATAACATCCTGATCTTTATATTTTAAGATGACTTCAAATTTTCGCATAACGCCAACTCCTTCAATTTATTTAGAACCATATTTTCTCTAATGAGTACCGTTTTTAATCCTTTGATTTGATGTTTCTCATCCTTGATGACTGATGCATTGTGATGGATAGCATCTTCAATTTTCACCCATTTGGGTTCAATACCATGTAAGAGTTCTCTACCCTGCAAATCTTGTTTTCCAAATTCTAGCACTTCACAGATGTAATATGTGGAAGTCTGCATATAGACATTGTCACTCCCTTTGACGCCATAACGCATTTCTTTGGTGGTTCCACATGCATTAAGAATTTGTATCTTGGTGGCGCCAAGTTCTTCTTTCAATTCCCTTTTTAAAGCTTCATGATCGGATTCATCAGGCATAACTCCCCCACCAGGAAACGTGAAATCATCAAATGTTTTTGCATACACCATGAGAATCTCTTCATGCTCATTTTTAATGATTGCTCTTACGGTTTTTCTGGTTTTGATCTCACCTTTTGAAACCAAACCTTCTTCAACAATCAGTGGTCCTAGAGGTATCATTTTTTCACCATCCTTGGGTGTGCTGTCTTATATTTTTCCTTTAAGACCTCACTGGAAACATGGGTATAAATCTGTGTAGACTTGAGATGTTCGTGACCCAAGAGCTCTTGGACTACACGAAGATCCGCACCGTGATTGAGTAATGTGGTTGCAAACGCATGTCTAAGCATATGGGGATGAATTTTAAATGTCTCTCCAGAATCCTTAATAATCTTCTTTAAAATGACCTGAAGGCCACGCACTGTCAATTGTGATCCTTTGTAATTGATGAAGACATGAGGTTCGAAGGAGCTGGATCCTTTAGACAATAAAATCGGTCTTGTATAAGTTAAATACTGTTTGAGATCTTCTTTCAGTTTGGCATGTACAGGAACGTATCGATCCTTAGATCCTTTCCCATGAATCAGGATTTGCTCTCTATCTAGTTGGATGTCTTTAATGGTCATCTCTGTGAGTTCACTGGCACGTAATCCACATGAAAAGAGCATGTCTAGGATGACATAATTGCGAAATCCAAGTGGTTTGAAACGATCAATACTCTCAAAGAGCATGTTCATTTCTTCATCATCGATGATCTGAGGAAGTTTTTTGGGAATTTTAGGTGTTTCAAGATTGGTAAATATATTGATATCGATGTGATTGTTTTCCATTAAATAGTCATAAAACGTTCTTAAAGATGAGATCTTTCTAGCAATTGTCTTTTTGGACATTCCCTGTTCGTCAAGATACGACAAAAAATGACGACCTAAACGATCTCTTGTAACATCAAGCAAATCAGAAGCCAATTCTTCTTTCACGATAAATGTTTGAAAATCATGAATGTCTTTGAGATAACTGGTGACTGTATGATCCGCATAATTTTTTTCAATTTGTAAATACGATTGAAAATCCTCAAGATAACTCATTGAAGCATCTCCTTGAATTTTTCAAGTGTTTCCATCGCTCTATTGGCATAAAGGGTTTTTCTCATTTTTTTAGCATGTTTCATTTCCAAAGGCGGAAATAAACCCAAATTTGCATTCATCGGTACAAACGATGGATTGGGTGTAGATATATAAGACGCCATCGCACCCATCATAGTTTCTTTGGGTAAAGGTGCGAGCTTTTGATTTTTAATCAGTTGATCCAACTGAATAGCAGCATTCAAACCTGATGCAGCACTTTCAACATAGCCTTCAACACCGCTGATCTGTCCAGCAAAAAAGAGTTTTGGATAGATGGTGGTTTGGAAACTATTATTGAGAATTTTAGGACTTTCCAGATATGTATTTCGGTGCATAACCCCGTATCTTAAAATCTTGGCTTGTTCCAAACCTGGAATCATATGGATAATTCGTTTTTGTTCATCCCAAGTGAGATGGGTTTGGAATCCGACGATGTTATACATCGTTTTCGCTGCATCATCTTGTCTGAGTTGAACAACAGCGTAAGGTCTTTCTTCACCCTCTTTTTCTAATCCTACAGGTTTCATAGGTCCATAGAGTAGGGTTTCAAAGCCACGTTCTGCCATGACTTCAAAAGGCATACATCCTTCAAATACATTGTTTTCAAAATCTTTGATTTGCACTTTCTTTGCATGAATCAGTTCTTGATAAAAAGCTTCGTATTCCGCTTTGGTCATTGGACAATTGATGTACGCAGCTTCACCTTTATCATATCTGCTCTTTAGATAGGCAATCTCCATATTGATGGATTTTGCATCAATGATTGGCGCGATAGCATCAAAGAAGTGCAAATGATCCTGATGAAACAAATCATGTATCTCTTTTGATAACGCATCACTTGCCAAAGGACCTGCACAAACGATGGTGTATGTATCTGTATCGATTTTTTGTACTTCATCGTAAACGACTTCGATATTGGGATGTGTCTTTATTTTGTCTTCTATGTAGGATGAGAACAACGCACGATCGACTGCTAAGCTTGAACCAGCAGGCACTTCTGCATAATGTGCAGCTTCCATAATGAGCGAACCAAATGCCATCATTTCATGCTTAAGTAAACCGACAGCATTCGCAATATCATTGGATCTTAGGGAATTTGAACATACAAGTTCAGCAAAATGACCCGTCTGATGTGCGGGTGTCATTTTCTTAGGTCTCATTTCATAGAGAACGACCTTGTGATTGTGTTGTGCTAAATAATAAGCAGCTTCGACTCCTGCCAAACCTGCGCCAATGATTTTGATCATTTCATCACCATTCTTATTATACATGAAATCATAGAAATTACAAAAAAACGTAAGTAAACTTACGTCTTTTGGATTTGAAGATTAAAGCGTTCACTGAAAGGTAATAACTTTTGATTCGCATCTCTGACAAGGATGAAGATAATGACTGAATTAAATGGGATGAGTGCTAATCTGGGAATCAAGAGTGCAAATGCTGCATGATTACCGAAATAGATGTAAAGTGCCAATGTGTTCGAAAGTGATGCAAATAGATAACTAAGTGGAACAACATAGGACAGTTTGAATGGCGTATATCGCTTATGCAATAACAAGCCAGGAATCAATCCCCACATGATTGGTGCCAAAACAAAGAGTGGCAAATAGATCTGTCCAGAAATCACAACACCAATCGCGTCTCCAACAACAGCCATTCCAATCCCATAAAATGGTCCCAAGATGATGCTACCTAGAATAATCGGAATCGCATAGAAAGGTAATCCAAAGTTCTGGATATTCAGTGCATACTTGAAAAAGACATCAATAACAACAGATACCGCAGCGAGTGATGCGGCCAAGACAAGTTTTTGAAGCTGTTTGCTTCCATTCATGAAAAAAGACCTCCTATTGATGAGGTCCACTATAATCACTTACAGCGGACACATTAGAAAACCGCCACATGTAGTGTTCGTTCTAACCCTATATCCCACGGCTAGACACTTAACGCTTTCTAATTACTCTGTAATTCTTATTATACAACATTCATTCGCTGCTTGCGAATAAAAAGAAAAAAAATGACCGAAGTCATCTTAATTAAGATTCCAATCGATGGGTTTGATTCCATGATCTTCTAAAAATTGATTGGTTTTTGAAAATGGTTTAGATCCAAAAAATCCACGAGAAGCTGATAAAGGTGAAGGGTGAACAGACTTGATGATCAAGTGTCTGCTTGTGTCAATATAGGGTATCAATTTCTGAGCATGACTCCCCCAGAGGATAAAAACAACAGGTTGCTGTTTCTCATTGACTTTCTTGACAACTTCAAGAGTGAAGGTCTCCCAACCATGATTCTGGTGACTTAATGGTTGATGGATTTCAACAGTTAAAACTGTGTTCAGTAATAAGACACCTTGCTTCGCCCATTTCGTCAAATTGCCGGTCTTAGGATAAGGCACATGCATATCATCTACAAGTTCTTTGTAGATATTTTTTAAACTGGGTGGGTATTGTCCAGATTCCACACTGAATGCAAGCCCATGTGCTTGATTGATATTATGATATGGATCCTGACCGATGATTACAACTTTAACTTCATCTAATGGTGTTAATTTTAGTGCTTTAAGTCTATTTTCTTTGAGAGGTAGAATGGTTTTCTTTCGATCTTCGTCTTTTAAAAAATCAACTAAGTTGATGAAATATGACTGATGAAGTTCATGTTGAATCAATTCATCCCAAGTCATGATTTTTTAACCTCTTTGAGTGCTTTTTTTGTTACTTTAACAACGGTAACGATAATGGCAATATTCGCAACAATCAAAATCACCATGATTGGATTGGTGAGCACACGCATGACGACACCGACACTTGGAATCACGAACTGAACAGTTCCGATGATATCACTATAAGTGATGTCAGTTGGATTACCGTTGATATCATTCCAGTCATCATATGCATCATCAGCAACACCAGCACGATGTGTCTTATAGGTAATGACACCGTCAGTATCAATGATTGCTGCAAGATAGTGAGTAACGACACTCTTTAAGTAAATCCGATTACCCAATGAATCCACTTGATTCGTTGGAAGATACGTATAGAAGGAAATGACATCTCCTACTTTCAGATCTTCTTGTTTGATCTTGGTCACAACCACCATATCGTTGACATGAATGTCTGGTTCCATACTGTCTGAGACGACAACGTAACTCTTGAATCCAAGAATGTTGATGCTCTGATCTGGAAAAAATGTGTTGACTACAACATAAAATAACATAACAAAAACAACAACATAAAAGATGATATTCAATATAGGGTGTTTCTTCTTGGTGCTCATAGATCCTCCTGACGATAAAATAAACCAATTTTACTCAATTGGCTTATTTGGCTTTTTGCGAATGTAAAAATAGTAAACCAATGAAAATCCAATGATATAGACACCAATTAAGAAGATGTATCCCTGTACATTGGATGAGATATAACTGATGATGCCCATCAGATTAGCTGTTCTAACATACTTGCCTTCAATCTCTGATGTATTGATGGTATGTGAAATCACTCCATCAAATGTTATTTGTGCTTCATGCGTTACGCGATCTATCGTGACAATTTCAACCACCCAATTCATGGTGGTGTTATAAAGTCCATAAACAATGATCTTGTCTCCAGCTTCATAGTTTCCAACATCATATTTTTCAATGATGACGACTCTTGCATAGAGTGAATTACTTAAAGGCTGGTCATCGGGTACTGCTAAAATTGTAGTTACACCAAATGCATTGATGCCTCTGTTGTCTGTGACCAGTGGTATCGAAACATAGAAGATATGAACAATTGCTGCCACTAATGCAATGATGAACACAATTTTACGATTCAATTTGAATTGATGTATTTTACGTTCTTTGATTTTAACTGATTTTGTTAATTGCTTGCGTTTCTCTTCACTGATCTCATTCTGCTTATCCAGCTGTTTGAGTAATTCATCAGTGCTGTAATAATTTGTCAAACTAACACATCCTATTGCTGCTTGTCTTCTTCTGTTTTAGGATTCGAATTTTCTTTCTTACCTGATTTCACGACATAAACGATTGTTCCAATGATAATGATATTGACCGCAACTGTCGCGATTCCAAATGGACTCTTAATGAAATTGATGACATTTCCAAGTTTTGGAATGCGGAATGCATAGACGCCTAAGATGTCATCATCCGATAAAATCCAGCTATCCGGAACTGTTCCGCCATTTCTAATCGTATAAAATGTTCTAACACCATTATCAATTTTAATTTCATAGATATAGTGTGTAACGATTTCTTTCGTTCCGTTGTAATCAATATCAGCTTTAAATGTGATGATATCTCCTACTACCAATTTGTCAAGATTTGGATTGGTATCAATGATTAGATCATTGACATTGATTACTGGTTCCATACTTTCAGTCACAACGACATATGGTTTAAATTGAAAAATCTTGATGGTCATGGATGGCAAAAACAATTCTGTTAAAATATACAATAACAGCAATCCTGCAATCACATAAAATAGTATCGATTTAATCAAACTCCATGTACGCGCTTGTTGTTTCGCTTCACTCATGAATTCATCACACCTTTTACTTAATTATATTGAATTACTTTATACACAATTATAACATAAACTATCCATTTATAGATGTAACCATCAGTTGAATTCCTAAATTATCCAGAAAAACCCTGCCTATATTCATTTTAAATAATAAAAGCAATGCGAAACAAACAGAAGTCCATCTCGCATTCAGTCATTTTGATTTGTTAATTAAAACGTTATTGTGGTGTCCACCAGTTTGAATTTGGTTTGCTTAAACTAGGTTCTTTACCAGAATTACTTGTTTTAAGTGATACCCAAACAGTTCCATTATAGTAAACCAAATCTCCTGTATTATACGTTACATTGGGATCCCATGGTGCAACCCAAGTACCTAAAGTGACAGTTCCTGTCACATCTGTATTTGCTGAATCAACGGTTGACCAATATGCGTATGATTGATCAACAGTTAGAGAAAGAGTAAAAACCATGACAATAATCAATGATAGTTTCAATATATATTTCATGGTTTCACCTCAATTCTTCTAAATGTTATATTTTATGATAAGGTTCTAATTAGTTTACTGCAACTGCAAAGTTAACATCAAATGTAATATCTTGACCAGCAATTAATGCATAATCAGTTGAATCAGCTGGTTCTCCAAGTGTTACGGTTAAAACAACATTCACTGCAGAACCATTAACAGTGACTGGGCTTAATGCGCCAACAGTTACTGTCACATAAGTAGCACCTAAAGTTGTATTGCTATTGATTGCAACATTTGTCACTGTAACAGTGATTGTTCCTGTTTCAGTTGTTAAAGTTGAAGAACCTTCAACCCATGATACTGGGAATGTCAAGTCTACAGATTCGACTGCGCCAACTTCATTTGAATATGCTGCCATACCTGCTGGAACTAAAATAGATCCTGATACTTGGCTACTTACTGTAACTGATGTTGTGAAAGATTTACCTGTACCTACTGAAACTTGTCCAGTAACGTCAGCGTTACTACCTGCAACTGAATACCAATATGCATAAGTGAATCCTGAAACCACCAATGCCAACATAACTAATAAACCGATAACTAATTTCTTTTGTCTCATTTTTAAATCTCCTTTTTTGAATTTTCCCTTTTTTATTTTTTATTTCTAATTATTTTGGTTCAACTGTGAAATTAACTGTAAAGCTAATCGTTTGACCGTGAATTGCATCATATGCCACTGTTGAGTCATCAACATTGACAGCCTGACTGCCCAATCCTCTTGCAGCTGCCTCTGCTGCATCGATGGGTTCTAATAAGTGAACTGTAATCGTTATTGTTACAACGCTATTGAATAGTTCATTAACGAAATAACGATCACCATTGCCAATTTGTATATCCACAAGTTGCTCATAGTCGCTTGATCCATTGATTTTGACATCGTTGGCTTGTACGACCAAATTCATGCTGGTTACTAAAGTCTTGTCCACGCTCACATCATAGGTGAACACAACTTCATCAACTTCTCCTTCAAGGTAAACAAACCCTTGAGGGACAAGCATTCCTTCAAATGCCTGACTTGTTTCCTGAACGATCAGATTAGCATCCTCTCCTGTAAACTCAATCACCAAGTTGGAGTAATGTGAAACGTCAGTCCAGTAAGCAAAAGCTGCAGATGAAGTAAACCCTAAAGCAATCAGTAACAAGATAATAATCACTAGTTGCACTGATTTCGTGCCACGCACAACTCTCGCCTCCTAACATTTAGAATACAAGTTTGAAACATCTGAATGAGGTTCATATAAAACAAAAAGCCCTCAATAGTCGTTGTCCTCATTTCCTCTTGGAAATAAGTTGCTAATGACAACTGGCTACCATGGACAGGCCCTATAGTTTTGCGTCCTTAAGTTTCCCTAAGTTTGCCTTTTACATTATGTAAACAAAGATGCCTCATACATTTTCCTTACTATTTTATACTAAATGCAATGATTTGTCAACAAATAATGTAATATTTTGTAACAAGAATGAATATTCACGATAAAAAAGCACCAAATGAAAACATTTAGTGCTTTTTAGATTGATTTTAATCTACTTGATTAGACTTGCAAGCTTAGTAACTGTACGAACAAGCTGAGCTGTATAACTCATTTCATTGTCATACCATGACATCACTTTAACAAGTTGTTTGCCATCGAAATTAACGATTTGAGTTGTATTTGCATCATAAAGTGACCCATATCTAGATCCGATAACATCAGAAGAAACAATAGGATCTGTGACATATGCCAATGTTTCGTTAGCAGCTGCCTTGAAGGCTGCATCAACTTCTTCTAATGTAACGTTTCTCTTGAGCTCAACAGTCAAGTCTACGATTGAACCAGTAATGGTTGGAACACGAAGTGCTGTACCATCTAGCTTACCTTTAAGTTGTGGAAGGACCAATCCGATTGCTTTAGCAGCACCAGTTGAACTTGGAACGATACTTTCTGAAGCAGCACGGCCACGTCTTGATTTAATACCCTTCTTGTGAGGTTGGTCAACCAATGATTGGTCAGCAGTAAATGCATGAACTGTTGTCATGAAACCACCAACAATACCGAAATTGTCATCGAGTACTTTAGCTACAGGAGCCAAGCAGTTTGTTGTACATGACGCGCCGCTGATGATGTGTTCACTTCCATCTAAAGTATCATCATTGACATTGTAAACGATGGTCTTGACATTACCACCTGCAGGAGCACTGACAACAACTTTCTTTGCTCCGGCTTCCAAATGCCAACCAGCTTTGACTTCGTCAGTGAATAAACCTGTACATTCTAATACTACGTCTACACCAAGTTTTGCCCATGGCAAATTCTTAGGATCTTTTTCGCTGAAAATAGGAATCTTTTTGCCGTCAACAACCAAGTCAGTACCTTCATAGCTTACGCCATCGAGTTTAAAATTGCCTTGTGCTGTGTCATATTTTAACAAATATGCAAGTGTTTCAGCATCTGTTAAATCGTTAATACCTACAACGTTAAATTTTGGATCATCAGCCATCAATCTGTAAGCGAGACGACCAATACGACCAAATCCGTTAATTGCTACTTTAATAGCCATATTTTTTTATTCCTCCTTGAATAGGTTTTTACCATTTTTATTTTACCATTTAATCAATAAAATTCAAATATAATGGCATGAACATGCACAATGTAAACGTTTTTCCTTCCCTTTCCACCCCCTATTTGTTATAATATAAGCGGCTATGAAAATAATCACATAATCTCTAAGAAGGTGACGTCCATGACAAAGAATATTGAGATCGAATTCAAGACAAGCATTTCTGAAGAAAAATACAATGAATTGCTCCAACTTTTCAATCTAGAGAACAATATCTTTAAGCAAACGAACCATTATTTTGATACCGATGAATTCCATCTAAATCATGACCAGATCGTACTTCGAATTCGCCAAAAAGGTGAACAGCATTTCAAAGTGACACTTAAGAGTCAAAGTGATGAAGGTGCTTATGAAAGTCATGTCATTCTTCATAAAGATCAAGCTAGAAAAATGATCGACAGTGGATTTAAAACAAAAGACTTCTTTGAAGATGTTGATCACTATGTGACTTTTAAGGCAAGTCTTGATAATTACAGAGTCAGCACACCTTATGAAGGTGGAACCCTATTTTTAGATCGATGTGAATATTGTGGTGTCATCGATTATGAAATCGAATATGAAGTCAGCAACTATGAAGAAGGATTAAAGATCTTTAATAAGTTTTTAAATCAACATCATATTGATCCAGTCCCTACAAAACGAAAAAGCGAACGCGCATTGACATGTAAAAGATAGTCCAAACGGGCTATCTTTTTGTTTTTTAGATATAACATTGACTTATTGGCTCAATAAACTTATAATATTATATGTAAGTATTTTCCTTTGGAGGGCCTATGAAAGAACGTAGTTTACTATATTTTATTACAGCTGTGATTGCAAGTGTACTCTTTTTGGTATCAATTCTAGTTAGAATGCTTGACTGGTTTTCAACATATGGTTATCTCGTGATGCCTACCATGTATGAATTATTCATTCCAGTGGTTTTGTTGTGGATTGGTTGGTATTTTCAAAATAAGGGTTTCTTACTCTCTGCAGTCATTATTGTTTCAGTTCTTGCAGGTGCACAATTTGATTATGTTGGCGTACTGAATGGACAGATTTTCGTATTAGTTGCTTTTGCACCAGCAGTCAAGACAGCTTATGTGCTTGGGTTGGTTCTCTCGTTCGCAACTGCGGGTATAGGATTCTATTCGTATTATAAACTTAATCAATAACTCAACAAAATAAAAAGGAGCCGATGGCTCCTATTTTTTTAGTGTGTTTCTGGATGTTTATTTTCCTTGATTTCATCGAAATATCTTTTCAGTGCACTTTGGTAGTCGCAATACTCGCCTTGTGGGCAATCCATGCACATGATGAGTTCTCTCAATCTTTTTGGTATAAACACACGAATTTCTTCATCATTGTAACCGACTTGTAGCTTATCCCCATCAATCATGATTGGACGTTTGAGAACACTTGGATTTTCAATGATGAAATGTTTCAATTCACTGATTCTCATGTCTTCGACATCCAAAGCTTGTTCTTTAAAGATCTTGGAACGTGTGGAGATGATATCTTCAAAACCATTTTCCGCATTTTCCAGCATTCGATCAATATCAGCTTCAGTAATTCTTTGATTGAATAGGTTCTTCTCTTCATAAGGAACCTTATGATCGTCAAGCCACTTTTTCGCTTTTCGACAAGATGAACAACTTGGTGTTGTAAAAATTGTAATCATTGTCTTCCTCCTCCTGGAGCATAGGTTTTCTCCTATAGCACGTAGTGTCTTACAGGTTATCCTGTTGCTTAATTATATAATTTTTTAGATGTTTTTTCAACCTGTGATAACGCTTTTACGATCATTTTACATATTTTAAAATCGGTTTCTGGGAATTTATTTCATTATAGGTTATAATTGAGTCAACGAATATGGAAAGGACGTATCAAACATGTCAAAATGGAATTTATCAGTCTTCTATCCAAATCTTGAAGCTTGGGAAGCGGACTTAAAACTTTTACCCGCACACATTGAAAAACTTGCATCCTATAAAGGTAAGCTCAGTGATTTTGAACAATTTAAGGCTTTTTATGTCGCTGAAGAGGAAGCAACCAAACTTGTCTATAAGCTTTATGCATATATTCATCTGAGCAGCGACCTCAATCTTAAGGACCAAGAAAAATCAAGTAAAAATCAACAAGTAATGTTGATGCTTTCTGATCTTGGTCAGAAAACCTCATTCTTGTCTCCTGAATTGATTGAATTGGGAGAAGAAAAAGTCATGAGTTTCATCAATCAGGATACATTCCTCAAAACTTATGGTTTTGAAATGGAAAAACTCTTCTTCCAACAAAAACATGTCTTAGATGGTGATCAGGAAAAGCTCTTGGCAAACTTTGGACCTATTCGTACCATTCCAAGCTCCTTACATCAAGCCATGTCTATCATTGACGCTGAAAATCAGAAAATCACTTTAAGTAATGGGAAAGAACTTGAAGTGACACTTTCCAATTTCCGTCCATCCATTGCTGATGCGCCAACTGCAGAAGACAGAAAGTTGATTTTTGAAGCAACCTTTAAACGCTTTAGAGACAACAAGACTGCATTTGCTGCTACTTATAATCTTGTGCTACAGCAGCTTGCAGCAAGTTATAAGTCCAGAAAATATGATTCTGCACTTGATGCAGCACTTTTCAGAAACAATATTCCAACCGCTGTTTATCATAATCTTATGGATGTTGCAAACGAAAATACTGCCCAGATCAAACGCTATATCAACTTACGTATGAAATATCTCGGACTCGATAAGTATCATACTTATGATCGTTTCTTGAAACTTGCAAAAGATGAAACAAAATATCCATTTGAAACGGCAAGAAATTTATTCTTTGAAGCAATTGATCATTTGGATTCAGACTTTGTGAATCATCAAAAAGATGCTGTTAAAGATGGATTTGTGGATGCAAGCCCTCAAGATGGTAAACGGACAGGTGCTTACTCATCCGGTTTTTATGGACATCATCCATTCATTCTTTTGAATCATGATGAAACATTGGATTCCGTTTTCACTTTAGCACACGAATCCGGACATAGTGCACATACACTCTTCTCAAATGAAAATCAACCAATGGCATCAGCAGACTATACGATTTTCGTTGCAGAAATCGCATCAACATTCAATGAACATGTTTTACTTGACTATTTACTTAAGAAAGCTGAAACAAGAGCACAAAAAATCGATCTTTTGGAATCTGCAATCGATGGCATCATGTCAACCTTCTACAGACAAACATTATTTGCAACCTATGAGTATCGAGCAAACCAATTGGTTGAAAAGGGCGTTCCAATTACAGAACAGGCGTTATCCAACATTATGATTGATCTTTATAAGCACTTCTATGATTTGGATATCACAGAAGAAAATGGTAAACAATACGTTTGGGCATACATCCCTCATTTATTTCACACACCATTTTATGTCTATCAATATGCAACATCCTATAGTGCATCTTTAAAGATTTATGACAATGTCAAAAACAATAAACCTGAAGCGATGACAAATTATATGGGCCTATTGAAATCAGGGGGTAGTGATTATCCAGTCAACCAAGCAGCAAAAGCTGGCGCAGACTTAACTGATAAAGAAACCTTCATGGCTGTCATCAGACGTTTTGAAAGTTTGATTGATCAGTTAGAGAAAGTGCTTGAAGAAAAATAAACTCTATTGTATAATGAAAGTGCAATGATAAGGTGAAGTAGCATGAGATATGGTCTTTATAGAGAGCTGGGATGGTGAAATCCAGTAAAACCAATCATGTGAAATGGGCCCTTGGAGCAAACAGTATATCGGCTTTAACGATAATGAGTGCAGGAGATTTCTCCTGAACTAAGGTGGCACCGCGTAACTTACGTCCTTAGATTGATTCTAAGGACGTTTTTATTTTTAGAAGGAGGTATTAATATGCCAACCAAAACAACCAAAAAGAAAAGTGAACAACCCACACCAAAACCTATGAAGCGGCTGGTATCGGGCATTAAGCCAACAGGTCAATTAACATTGGGAAATTACATTGGGGCTTTGAAACAATTTGTTAAACTTCAAGATGAACTTATAGATACAGAGTTCTTCATTTTTATTGCTGACCTTCATGCGATTACAACCCCTCAGGAGCGTCAAGAACTGAAGAAAAACATTCGAAGTGTTGCAGCGGTTTATCTGGCATGCGGTCTAGATCCGGAAAAAGTCAATCTTTTCATCCAATCTGAAGTGAATGAACATGCAGTTTTAGGGTATATCATGGAGTCGACTGCATATATTGGTGAAATGGAACGGATGACACAATATAAAGATAAAAAAGTTAAACAAACCGAAGGCATTCGTACATCACTCATGACTTATCCAGCTCTCATGGCTGCTGATATTTTGCTTTATGATGCAGATATCGTTCCAATCGGTGACGATCAGAAACAACATCTTGAACTCACAAGAAACTTAGCAACTAGATTCAACCATCTTTATGGAGATACCTTTGTCGTCCCTGAAGGATTCTTCCCTGAAACTGGTGCACGCATCATGAGTTTATCTGAACCATCTAAGAAAATGGATAAATCAAATGAGAATGCGAAATCTTATATTATGCTTCTTGATGATTTAGGAACTGTTAGAAACAAAATCAAGAGTGCAGTCACAGATTCTGATGGTTTCATCAAGTATGATGTGAAGAAAAAACCAGGCATTTCGAATTTGTTAACGATTTATTCTTCTTTGACTGACATTCCAATTAAAGAATTAGAAAAACAGTATAAAGACAAGAGTTATTCAGCCTTTAAGACTGATCTTGGTGAAGTGGTTGCAGATGCACTTAGACCAATCCAACAACGGTACTTTGAATACATCAACAATCCAAGACTGGACGAAATCCTTGATCAGGGTGCAGAAAGAGCTAAATTGATCGCCTCAAGAAAAATTCAAAAAGTCTTTAAGAAAATGGGTTTAGGTAGAGTTAAATAATGAAAAAGGTCTTAAGCAATCGCTTAGGACCTTTTATTTTATTCAAATGTTGAAATTTCAAAATCATCAATTGGATATTCGACATCGCCATCAATCTGTAAATATGTGGGTTTATCAAAATGCAATTTGACTTGTTTGGCTTTATAAACCTTGACAAAAGATTTGAACATGAGATGCCAACCAAGATAAATGGTTGGAAAGATCAAAATGAGTAACCATTTTGGAATATCTTTGAGAATCACGACATGTAATTCGGATAGTTCTCTTTTAGCATGGGGTGCGACTTTCATACCACCACCAAAATAAGGTGCATTCATCACTGAAGCCAACCATACTTTTTCTTCTCTAAATGTGCGTCCATCAATGGTGATTTCAGCAGAGATAGGCTTGAACTTGGCAAACCCCTCAAAAGCATGACGAAAATAGTTGATCTTGTTCTTCTTGAATTTAGACGTATTGACCAGATGCCCGACATATCCATCTAAACCAGCACCAGCACCGTTGAGAAAATAACGTTCAGTTTCGTGAAACTTCGCAACCGGTAATTTCTTGATATATGCTTTGATTGGGACAACTTTAGCCTTGGTTTTCAGACTTCGGATGAAATCATTTCCTGTTCCTGCCTGATACATGAATAGATCTTGTTTGAAATCAAAATGATACAAACGATTGGCAAGATGATTGATGGTTCCGTCACCACCAACGATGATGATTCTGTCATCTTCTGCACAGCTATGAGCAAAAGACTCAACATCATCGATGGCAAGAATGCTGTAACTGACGACAGCATTACCTTGTTTTTTCAGATGATCAACGATTCTTTGGATGAATTTTTCATCTTTTCCATTTCTGGATAAAGGATTATAAAGCAGAATATCCATAAGAACTCCTTAATTGAAAACGATCAATGCGTATTTTTTCTTTCCTCTTCTTGCGATAATATAGTGTTTGTGTAGTGCCATATCTTGAGATATGATAGTTTCTAACTCCATGATCTTTTGATCATTCAAAGTGATGGCACCCGATTGGATGAACTGTCTTGCTTCTCTTTTGGATGATGCTAGATTGGTTTCAACCAATAAATCGATGACTGGTCTTTCATTGGTTATGTAAACAGTATCCAATGTTTTAGACAACATCTTACACCCATTTTCACTTAAGCCAGAAAAGTCTCCAGAAAAGAGTGCATTGGTCACTTTGATGGCTTCATCAAGCGCTTCTTCTCCATGGACAAGTTTCACAATCTCATGAGCAAGTACTTTTTGAGCTTCTCTTTGTTCTGGATTTTCTACTGATGCCTGAACCAATGCTTCAATTTCTTCTTTACTTAATAGCGTTAGCATCTTAAGATAATTCTCTACATCAGCATCTGCAGCATTGAGGAAATACTGATAGATCTCATAAGGTGACGTCAGATTGGCATCAAGCCATAAAGCACCAGTTTCACTCTTTCCAAACTTAGAGCCATCTGCCTTTAGCAAGAGGGGTGAGCTCATGCCAACTGCTTGATTCTTATCCCCTTCGATTTTTCTGATCAATTCCAGTCCTGATGTGATATTACCCCATTGGTCAGATCCACCAAACTGGAGTTTGCAGTCTTGATTCTGATAGAGATATAAAAAATCAATAGCCTGAATGATCATGTAAGAAAATTCTGTATAAGATATTCCAATATCTAAACGTTTTTGAACCGTATCTTTGGCAATCATATAATTGATTGAAAAATGCTTTCCGTAATCTCTCAAAAATGAAATGGTGTCAATCTTGCCGATCCAATCATAATTATTGACGAAAATCGATTGACTTTCATCAATGAACTGACTGAGTTGAAGCTTGATTTTTTCTGCATTCATCAGTGATTCTTCTAATGTTAAGAGTTTACGTTCGCTGGTCTGTCTTGGATCACCGATTAAGCCTGTTGCTCCACCAATCAAAACGATAGGTGTATGTCCATATTTTTGTAACAGCATCATTCTAACGATCTGAACCAAATGTCCGACGGTTAAAGACTCTCCTGTTGGATCAAACCCACAGTAAAATTTGATTTGCTCATCATTTAAAAGTTCGCGTGCCTTTTCCTCATTGCTGACATCTTTGATTAAGCCACGCCATAGTAATTCATCGTATAACTTCATTTGTATCCTCCGAAATTTAAATAAAAATCGCCCTTAGAAACTCTAAGGACGAAATAATCCGCGGTACCACCTTAGTTCTAGCATTGCTAGCACTCCATTGTTGGGTGATCTCCATAAATGTATTTCAAGCTTTGTTTTCTCTTCATTTTCACCGACATGAAGTCTCTTTTTAGGTTTACAAGTCTCTACTTTTTTTATATCTTTGATCGATTTAGTTGGTTGATTGTCTCTTGACAATATAGTGAGGGAGAATGATGCGAATATTATCCACATCTTTTGATCCCATCAGTTTGGTCAAAAGTCTCATGGAGACAGCACCGATATCATAAACCGGAATATCAATAGATGTTAGTGTTGGTCTAGATAAGAGTGCATACTTGGTGTTTTGGAAGCCGGCAATTGCTAAGTCTCTTGGAACCACGCGACCGTTGTCTCTAGCGATATTCATGAAGGAGACGGCAATCGAGTCTCTTACACCAATGGCAGCATCCACTTTTTTATCGCTAAAGAATGTTGAAAAATGTTGGCGGTTGATATTCGTATCACCGCTTGTTCTAAAGATCTTAGGTTCCAGACCAGCTTCTTGCATCGCTCTGGTATACCCTGCTTCTTTTTTATCATTCACGGAATACTTACGCGCTGTACTCAAGAGATAGACATGCTTTCTTTGATCAGCAAGCATGATCTTGGTTATTTCATAACCAGCTTTTTCATAATCGATGGAAACCGTTGGAACATCAGGATCATCAGAGACCACGTTTGCAAAGACAAATGGAATGCCATTGCTATTAAACATACGTTTGATGTCATCAACGCGATCTTCCGAGAGTTCATCATTCAGATATAAGACGCCATCAACTTGTTCAGCAACGATATCATGAAGCGTATCCATCACATCCATATCTTCGCGGATAGAAAACAGTTTGATTGAATATTTATAGTTTTGAGCGATGTCACTGATTCCACCGAGCATCTCAGCAACCGAAGCGCGTGTGATGTCAGAAATGACAACACCGACAGTGGTTGTTTTTCTGCTTGCCAAACCGCGTGCAATGACATTGGGACGATAACCCAATTCCTTGATGACTTTCAGGACACGTTGTCTAGTATCTTCCTTGACTTTTTCAGGATTATTGAGTACCCGTGAAACAGTTGCTAAGGAAACCCCTGCAGCACCAGCTACGTCATATATGGTTGCATTACTCATGAAATCACCTCTAAATCTTTTTGATTATGCAATTATTATAACATGTCATGTAAAGGCTTTCAAGCAAAAAGATGAAAATATTTTCATTCGCTTACAAAAAAATAAAGAGGCCGTCGCCTCTTTACCAAACTTATCGTTTTTCTTTGATTCTTGCTGCCTTGGCTGACAATGTGCGAATGTAATTTAACTTCGCGCGTCTGACCTTACCTCTGCGTGCTACATCAATATGGTCAATTGATGGTGAATGCACTGGAAAAGTACGTTCTACACCAATTCCATAGGATATTTTACGAACAGTAAATGTTTCAGAAATGCCTCCGCCTTGTCTTTTAATGACGAGACCTTCAAACATCTGAATACGTTCGCGGTTTCCTTCTTTAATCTTGACGTATACCTTAACGGTATCTCCAGGATTGAATTCAGGAACTTCTTTGATGTAGGACTTGGTGATCGCTTCCATCAGCGCCTGCCCTTTTAATCTAGACATGTTCGACTCACTCTCTTTCTTCCAATGTTCATGTTCATTGACAGCGGACCATTGTGCTAATTTGTTACGGCTTTATTATTATAACAAAGTTATATACAACTTGCAACATCTTTATATAAAACTTTGAAAATAACCCTTAAGAATTGGGAATATAGGTTGTTTTATCCCTGAAATAATCACTTTGAAACATCATCTCATACTTATGAATGGTATCATAAACGAATTGTTTCTTTGCTAAATAATCTGCTGGATTGTCGTTTCCTGATTTGATGACATCATATTGAACGACATTTTCATAACTGACCCAACTTGTATAAGATAAGATGATCGGCAGATCTCTTCGATCGGCTAAGAAGATACTTTGACCATAATAATAGAATTCGATATAAGAAATCCCAAATAAATCAAAAATGGTTGGTGTTATATCATACTGTGATGAAATGGTATCATTTTCACCAGACCCCAAGGTCTTGCTATAAATCAAAAATGGTACTTTTTCAATCTCAAACGGAATATCACTGTTTGGTGTATATTGAACGGTCATTTCATAATCAGAATAATTCTTATGATCACTATAGAGCATAATCACAGTGTTATCCAAGAGATTCTTAGCTTCCAAATCATCAAGGAGGATGCCTAATCCCTTATCAAAATCCATTTGTGCTGCCATGAGCGTCAACAACTCAATCGGAGCATTTTGATACATTGGATCTTGTTCCAATAGATCATAATAGGGTTTCAGTTCTTCTCTGTATGTGTGATGTGGTCCATGAGGTGTCACGGTAATGACAAAACTGAAAAACGGTTCACTTTGAACTGGTACCATCAGATCTTTCATCTGATCGAACATTTCGGAATCCAAAGGCATGTAATCATTGCTGTCGATTTGCATGGATTCTTTGGCATAGAAATGTTGAAACCCCATGTTTGGATAGATTACATCTCGGTTGAAGAATACACCTTCGTAATCATGAAATGCATTGGCTGTATATCCAAATTGTCTTAAAACATAGGGAAGAGCGTTCTGATATGAGTTATCTCCAAATGTATACATGAAATTATCTGCTTGGAAATACATCATGGATGTCAAAGCCTTCATTTCAGCATCATAAGTATAGTTATTCTTTGCTGCTGAATAGAAATTATTAAAGTGGATACCTTCGTCATAAAGACGATAGTAATTGGGGGTATATGTTCTAGAATACGCATATTGTTCGCATGTTTCACATTGAATCAGAATTAAATTCTGTCCTTGAAGCACACCGTGCAATGCAGATTCATCTGCAACTTGACTGCTATAGGTTGCATTGATCTGATCGATATAATCAGCTTTATAGAAAATAGGTTTGATTTTATTATCAACAAAGGTCACAATATCTTTGGTATGATATGTAATCGATCCGAATTTCTGAACGAACAACGTTTTATCAGCTGGTGTCTTGAAAGTCAATGCATCATTTGAGCTGACTAGAAATGGACTTAGAAGCAATCCCAAGACTGTTACGAACAAGAATACTGCCTGTTTTGCATAGCGTCTTTTCTGATTTGGGTGATGCATTTTGACAACTTTGAATAACAAAACGAGACTCAAAGCAATATAGAATAAAATCACAAGCCATAAAACAATACCATAAGGTGATAATGGACTGTATTTCAATCCAATTTCCATCGTATCCTTGACGGACTCAAGCAACATAGCAAACGATGTGACATCCTGTTTGTAGAAATAAAGGGTGCTATCCGTCAAGAAGAAAGCGAACATAATTACGATATAAAACACATAAATCGCATAGCGCCACTTGTAATTCTTAATGAAAGCTATAAGTGCTAAAATAAAAGTTACATTGAATAAGGCAATAATGAGATGGATCAGTGTCAAATGGAATCCATATCGGATGCTAAAAATCAGATCAAAGGAAAACACAACAAGTGTGACCAATAGAAACTCAAGAACTTTACTTTTTTGTGCAATTTTTTCTATGGTGTTCATCTTGATCCTTCTTCCATTTATTTCTGTTTCTTTTCAGCTTTGATTCTTGTTAGAATCGCTTTTTCTTCCTCGTCCATCTTGATACTTCGTATCAAATCAGGTCTTTTTGTATAGGTTCTTCTAATTTGTTGTTCTTTACGCCAATCTGCAATCTTCTGATGGTGCCCTGACAACAAGAGGGGGGGAACTGTATGGCCTTCATAGGTTTCCGGTTTTGTGTACTGAGGAAATTTCAACCAGCCATTCTGCAAAGAATCCTCTTCTGATGAATCTTCATGAATGACACCTGGTAACAATCTTGTAACTGCATCAGCAACAATCATTGCTGGAATCTCACCACCAGTGAGTACATAATCACCAATCGATAATTCCATATCAATCAGAGATTCCACACGGGCATCAATCCCTTCATAGTGTCCACACAAAAGAATCAAATGTGATTTTTTTGCTAGTTTTTTAGCAATACTTTGTTTGAATAGTTTTCCTTGTGGTGACAGATAAATCACCAAAGAATCTTCGGTTCTCAGCTTCTTAATGACATCATAAAATGGAGGAAAGGTCATCAGCATACCGACTCCACCTCCATATGGTGTATCATCGATGTTTCGATGTTTGTTGTGACTATAGTCCCTAATCTGATGCAATCTGATTTCCACTTGTTTTTCCTGAATGGCACGTTTGATGATTGAAGTGGATAAGAAAGTATCAAAAAACTCTGGGAAAATAGTAATGATATCTATGATCATAAAAGTCCCTCGATTGGATGAATGATGATTCGGTCTTCTTGTACATCGGTGATAAAAGCTTTGACAAATGGAACCATCACGACTTTTCCGTCTAGTTTTTCAATTTCCAATAAGTGTCCCTGAGGTACTGGAATCATACTGATAACAGATCCAATGTGTTCACTTTGATCAGAATAGACTGCCTTGTCAACCAAATCCACATAATGATAGTCATCGTCATCCATGGACTCCTTTGGCTCTTCATCCGTATAAACATCCAATCCTTTATAAGCTAGAATGTCGTTGATATTGTCAAAAGATTTGAATTTGACAATCAAGAGATTCCCCTGTGGTCTGACACGTTCAATTAAAAAAGTCTTTTTTATACCTTTGATCATCACATAAACTTCGGCACCAACCAAAAAGCGGTTAAAATCACTTAAATTGTAGATTTTAACCTCTCCCTTGATGCCGTGTGAATTTGTTATTTTACCTATTTGATACATCGTTTGTTCCTTAAAATGAGTCAATATCGATTTGTACACGCTTGCCTTCTTTTGAGGCACCAGCATATACTATGGTACGCATTGCGCTCGCGATCTTGCCGCCTTTTCCAATCACACGTCCCAAATCCGCTTCATTAACTAAAAGCTGAATGGTTATCGTTTGTTCATCATTGGATAAGATTTTAACTAATACATCATCTGGGTTAACGACTAATGGCATGATCATATTTTTTATGAGTTTTTCAAAATCAACAGCCATGATATGCTCCCCCTTTTATTTGTTTAAAATATTATACTTCTTGAACAAGCTCTTGACTGTGTCTGTTGGTTGTGCACCAGTTTCAAGCCATTTTTCAACTTTTTCAGAATCAATGAGAACTTTACCGATCAATGGATCATAAGTTCCAAGAATTTCTAAGAATTTGCCGTCTCTAGCTTTGCTTGATTCACTTGCAACTACACGATAAAATGGTTTTTTGTGTGTTCCGAAGCGTTGTAAACGTAATCTAACTGCCATGTTTATTATCTCTCTTTCTTTGTGTTATCCACGACTATTATACACGATTAATAAGATCTGTCAAGTACTTTTACTTAACACTTAGAAATTCAGGTTCTGATCATACATCTGTGAAGGACCGAAAAACTTGAATCCTTTCACATCTTTGAGTTGCTTTTTTAAAGCTTGTTCCTGATCTTCATCGGCATAGACAATGGCATAATTCTGCTTCTTAGATATGTATGTAACATCTACAGGAAGATTCTTCAGTTTTTCCAAAACGTGTTTTCCCTGATAAAAAATGACATATGACATTCTCTTAGTGTACATGACAACTTCCTCCTTTTGTGACAATCCCAATCTTATTTGGTGCTTTGATGTGTGGTGAGATGGATGCTGAGAGGTCACCTAGAAACTGATTGAGTTCATCCTGAAATTGTTTTTCCAAATCAAAGTATGCCTGAACTTCAGGCATTGCATATAAATAAGCTTTGGCTTCGCTCAAACGTTTGCTTGCCATTTTGAAATCAGGATGGTATGAACCGCCTTCATTCATGATGACATCATAAGCTTCCTTAGCAGTTTGAAATGCTTGGATTTCACTCTTATATTTCTGATTGATGATTGCGTTATAAGATTTGATTTGGACATACGTTGGATTCTTAAGAAATTCATCCAATACTTCGTATGCCTGCATAATAATTTCAGTCATAGATTTCTTCTTTCCTAAAAGGTTCATAAGATCCGATGGTCAAATCGCCAAGTTCAAGATTACCAATTCGAATTCTCTTTAATTTTAACACCAAATGTCCCGTAGCTTCAAACAT
>QKIB01000011.1 GCA_003249785.1 Acholeplasmatales bacterium | reverse complement strand
TCCATGTTTTGTGTACCTCCATATTATCTTAGTCAACAACGTTGTCTTTTACTTTTAAATACTTTCAAGAATCACTTTTCTGTTCTTGATGAAATAATCAAGACCACTGATAAGTGTGAACAGAATGGCAATCCAGAAAATGATGTTTGCGATGATGACTGGTAAACCGAAATCATTGAAGAGCATCAAAATCAATGCGATCATCGTCGATGCCGTCTTGATTTTACCATAAGGCGATGCAGCAATCACTTTGCCATGCTCAACTGCAATCAATCTGATGCCGGTCACAGCAAATTCTCTGATGATTACAATCATCACTGCCCATAAAGGTACTCGGTCTGGCATGATCATCATGAGATAAAGGAAGGCAACCATAACCAAAACTTTGTCTGCAATCGGATCCAAAAATTTACCGAATGTGGTCACTTGATTGAATTTTCTAGCGATATACCCATCCAATAAATCCGTCAAAGACGCAAAAATGAACAAGACTGCAAAAACGAACTCATTGATATCCAGACCTAAAATGCCAATTGGTTTTTGCAAAGCCTTGATATAAATAAAAACGATCATGACTGGAATCATCAATACTCGAAGAATCGTCAGTTTATTCGCAGTGGTCATTTTTTCATACTTCCTTTAACTTTTATACTCTTATTTTACCATAAATATGCGTTAACTGTTGCATTTTTAATATCCATTTGATACAATAGTTATGCGCATATGGGAGGTGAAATTGTGGCAAATATTAAACAACAAATCAAACGTAACAAAACCAATGAAAAACGCCGTTTAAACAACGCTTCTTTTAAATCATCTGTCAAAACTGCAATTAAAGCTGTTGAAGTCGCTGTAGCAGCTCAAGATAAAGAAAAAGCATTAGCAACATTGTCTTACGCTCATAAGAAATTGGACAAAGGTCTTGCCAAAGGAGTCTATCATAAGAACTTCGTTGCTAGACACAAATCAAGCTTGGCTAATTTAGTCAATACCTTATAAGGATGCATCTTGGATGTGTCTTTTTTTTTTAGCTTTTTTCGATTTCTCTGTTTCCACCGCGTTGTGCGATATAACGCACGTGTGGTAGTCTGGGTCCAGATACGCCATAAGAGGCATTGTATCCGATGATATTGACATATTTCTTGAGGTTAGGTAATTCCTGGTTCATCTTGATCATCGCCTCATAGGTGGCTTTAATATCATCTAACGCTCGATGTGTGTTGCTGGTTTCAACTTGATACGTAGCAACCACCTGATCCAAACGATGTGGATAACGATGACGATCTTTATATATTGCCATGACATCCAAGATATCATTTTTTATTGTAAAAGCTGGATTCCAGTATTTCTTGAAGAATTGTAATAAAAAAGACAGATCAAATTGAATGTTGTAAGCAACAAGCAATGTGTCTTCTGTATACATGGATAAAAGTTGTTGAAAAGCTTCTTCCTGACTGATGCCGTCTCTTAGAAGCATCGCATCGGTGATATGGGTGATTTCAGTAATCTTGGAAGGTAGTGGTTTATCTGCCATGACAAGCGTTGATAATTCACTTTTGGTTTCATATTCACCCAAAAGATTCTTTTGAAGTAGAATGGCTCCGATTTCGATGATTTGTTCATAAGATGCATTCAGTCCTGTGGTTTCGAAATCAAAGAGCAATATACGATCATGATCTAGCATGTTATGCTCCTAACAAATAGAGTTCTAGTCCAAGTTTCTTATCAATCTTACCTGACTTAATGTCATAGTCTAATTGAGATAACTTCTTTAAATGGTTTTCCAAGATGCTGAAAGAAATAGATTGTGCATTTTTGACCAAATAATAAGCACGACCACTCTTGATATGGAAATGTTCAGCAATTTGCTCCTGCCGATAGCCCTTTTCTAAAAGCAGTTTCGTATGCATCAGTTCACGAACTTTACCGACAATATTATTCAAGATTCTTAAAGGATCTTCGTTTCTAGCAACTAAATCATAGAAGATTTCAATGGTCTTTGCCTGGTTTTTAGCAAGAAGGGCATTGGTTAATTCAAAGATGTTTTCCTCTAAGTTTCTACTGACAAGCAGTAAAACTGCTTTTTCTGTGATTTCTTTGGAATCATAAGCAAAAAGCATAAGTTTTTCTGCTTCTTGATTGATTAAAGTGAAATCAAGATTGGTTCTTTCTAATAATGATTCAATAGCGTCTTCTGTGATGTTATACTGATATTTTTTAAACATGTTTCGGACAAAATCAGGATAATCCGTTTTTTCCATTTCCTTGATTTTTTCAATAAATGCATATTTGAATAATGCAGATCCAATTGGAGAATCCTCAGGAAAGATCTCATTGGATGCTATCAATAATATGACATCAGGATTGGGTTTTTCAAAATAAGCATTCCAATTCTTCAAAACGGATTCGCCTTCTTTTTCGATTTCAATTAAGTTTCTAACAATGATGACTTTCTTC
>QKIB01000144.1 GCA_003249785.1 Acholeplasmatales bacterium | reverse complement strand
TCAGAACAGATTTCAACAGCAACCAAAGAAGCAAGCGGTACAGGCAATAGGAAATTCATGATGAATGGCGCAATCACGATTGGAACCATGGATGGTGCCAATGTTGAAATCGTCGAAAAAGCAGGTATCAATAATGAAATCATCTTTGGCTTATCTGCTGAAGAAGTGACTCAGCTCTATGCCAAAAATGGCTACAAGCCAAGAGAAATCTATGATAAGGATCAACGACTTAAAGATGTCTTTGCTTTCATTAGAAAACTCTATCCAAACCCTCAGTACTTTGACTATATCTTAAATGCACTGCTCAACAGTGATTCCTTCTTTGTTCTTAAGGACTTTGACGCTTATGTTAAAGCACATGAAAAGGCAAATGAGGCTTATAAGAATCGTGAACAATGGTTATCGATGTCGATTGCGAATATCGCACATTCTGGTTTCTTCACATCGGATCGTACCATCAATCAATACAACAAAGAGTTATGGAAGATGAAGAAAATCAACTTCTAAAGAGGTGTGCCAATGGCAAAACAAACCGATCTTTCAATTAGATCAAAAATGATTTATCAAGTGTTTCCTAGACAACACAGTTCCAAACAGAATTTCATAGGTGTCATTGAAGATTTAGACAGACTAAAGGATCTTGGTGTTGACATCTTATATTTTCTACCGATTCATCCCATTGGCAAACTTGCAAGAAAAGGTGAGGTCGGCAGTCCTTATTCGATTGCTGATTATTATGCGATTGATCCCTCTTTAGGGTCTCTTGAAACCTTTGAAACTCTGATTGCTGAAGCACACAAAAGAAACATCAAAGTGATGATGGATATTGTCTTCAATCATACCTCAAGAGATGCCAAACTCGTCTCTCTTCATCCCGATTGGTATGTAAGAAACGAAAAAGGTGAACTTGCTAACCGCATCGGTGATTGGAGCGATATTGCAGATCTTAATTTTGAAAACAAAGCTGTATGGACCTATTTGATTGATGTCCTCAAATACTGGGCAAAAAGAGTCGATGGGTTCAGATGTGATGTTGCACCTTTGCTACCTCTTGATTTCTGGCTACAAGCCAGAAAAGAAGTTAGCGAAGTCAATCCTGATTTAATTTGGTTGACCGAATCTGTTGAATACGGATTCATCAAATACTTAAGAGATAGTGGATTTGACTGTTCAAGTGATTCAGAGATGTATCAAGCTTTTGATATTTGTTATGATTACGATATACATCATTTCATGAATCAGTATTTAGATGATCGAACCAAACTCACGAAATGGCTTCAAGAAATCATCAGACAAGAAGTCATTTATCCCAAAAACTATATCAAGATGAGAAGTTTCGAGAACCACGATCAGAAGCGTTTGCGTCAAAGATCTCGCAATCAAATCCATTTCATGCAATTGCTTGCGATGATGTTCTTTTTGAAAGGTCCTGCACTCATTTATGGAGGACAGGAACATTCTGTTGAACACGCTCCAAGTTTATTTGAAAACGATTTGGTTCCATGGAATCAAGAACATTCTATTGAGCCTTTCATCAAGAAACTCTCTCACTTAAAGAAACAAAAGATATTTATTGATGGCATTTTCAATCTGCATCATGATCATGAAGTTGCTGTTTTTTCCTATCAGGATCAACAACAGGCATTCATCGGCATTTTCAATCTCGAAGAAAAAGATTCAGTTGAAGTGCCACTCAAGGATGGCATTTATCATGATGTAATCAACGAACGAAAGATCCAAGTCAAATCAGGCATCGTCCAACTGGATCAGAACCCCATCATACTTCAAACAATAAAGGACATGATCAAATGAGAATCTTCATTGATGGACTCCATCTACTTCGTGTGGAAAGTGATCAATACATCCACCAAATCGAAATTGAAAATCATCAGATAAACTGGTTAAAAAACGAAGGTTTTAATCAGTTTTTTTCCTCAATCAAACCTATTGATCTGCATCTTGCAGATCATATCTTGATCAACGGACAAACCTATCCACTTGAGATTGGGGTTGTCACATTAACGAAGGAATTTGAAAAGAAGTATCGTTATGACGGAACACTCGGTGCCATTTATACCCAAGACCATACAACATTCAAACTCTTTTCTCCTGTAGCAAAAGAAGTACAGGTCGTCGTTGGAAAAGATCTATATCCCATGACATATGATGAACCCATCTGGATCACCAAAGTTGATGGAAACCTTGAAGGACAAACGTATCATTACCGTATCAGACTCGTTGATACATTTAATGACGTCAAAGATCCTTATGCGATCGCATCCAATCTAGATCAGAATGTCATCATTGATTGGCAAAAGACAGAACCAATCCATCCAACGCCTATTCGTGTAAAAAAATATGTGGACACGGTCATTTATGAAGGTCATGTGAGAGATCTGTCCATCAATCTGGATGTCGAATCCAAAGGTCTTTTTGAAGGTGTGATTGAAACCAGCAAACACCTTAGGGGATCTGTTTTACACTATATTAAGAAACTTGGAATGACACATCTTCAACTCTTACCTGTTTTTGATTTTGAAGGTGTCGATGACCTAAATAAAGCAGAAGCATACAACTGGGGATATAATCCTAGTCAATATTTTGTTGTGGACGGGTGGTTCAGTAAGCATCCAAATGACCCTTATGATCGTATCAATGGTCTGATCAAACTCGTCAATCAAGCGCACAGTCTCAAACTTGGCATCAATATGGATGTTGTCTATAATCACGTTTTTGATCATTTGACTTATCCTTATGATCATATTGTGCCTGGTTATTTCTATCGTCATGATCAAAATCATCAGATGACACATGCGTGTTTTTTGGATAACGATCTTGAAACGAGAAACTACATGGTCAGAAAACTGATTGTCGACAGTCTTTCTCATTTTGCAAAACATTTCCAGATGGATGGATTCCGGTTTGACTTGATGGGATTACTGGATATTGATACCATGTTGGAAATAGACGAGAAGTTAAGACAAATCAATCCATACATCATGCTCTATGGTGAGGGATGGAACATGCCAAATGAAGTATCTGTGCGTCATCGATCCAATATGAGCAATCAAAGTCAGTTTCCAAGCGTTGCACATTTCAACGACAGCTATCGTAATACAATGAAGGGTGAACTTCACGGACCAGGGCTTGGATACACGATGGGCAATACCCATCTAACACATAAAGCAATGGACTTGATCATCGGATCACCTCAGATGTTTACATCTCCCAATCAATCAATCAATTATGTCGAATGTCACGATAATTCCACTTTTTATGATAAAATGCTGTTGAACTGTGGTTATGAAAATCCTCAGTTTAAAGTCTGTGAAGATTTTGCAAATCACTTGATTGCAGTCTCTCAAGGCATTCCTTTCTATCACGCAGGACAAGAGTTTTATCGTTCGAAGAAAGGCGTTGAAAATTCCTACAACAGCCCAGATGTCATCAACATGATTCATTGGAACATTCATGAAGACGCAGTCAAGAAATTAAAGAAAGTTTTGCAGATCAGAAAGAAATTTTCGCTCTATAGACAAAATCAATACAGCAGTCAAGTGACAATTGATCGTCAAGATAAACTCATCATTTATAAACTTGAAGATGACAAAAATCTTTTGATTCATTATATCAAGAATGTTTTTGGTATTGAAAAATTACCGCTTGAGCATGGTCATTTGATTTTCCCTTCCCAACATGCTGTTGCTGAAGATGAATATGTTTATGTAGACCAACCAGGCATTTATATCGTTCATATAAAGAAATAAAGGAGTGAAACGATGCAACACATATCCGACCACGAAGTTAATGAATTTCTAATGGGTAGATCAGACAACCTCCACGAGTGGATGGGTGCCCATCTTTTACGTGACAAAAAAGGCATCGTGCAGGCAACACAGTTTACGGTTTATGCACCCAACGCACATGAAGTGAGACTCATCTCAGACTTTAATGGGTATGAAGGCTGGAAACATGTTCTAACAAAGATTCATCATCAGGGTATTTACCGGATAGAAATCCCTGGTAATCTCGAATGGGCAACCTATAAATATGAGATTCACACCACACATGGTCGTGTCATCTATAAAGCTGATCCTTTTGGATTTTTCGCTGAAGTCAGACCACAAACCGCATCCAAGGTTTGTAACCTCAAAGGCTATGATTGGCATGACGAAACGTGGCATTATACAAAGAAAAAGAGTTATGAAGAACCCTTGTTGATTTATGAAGTTCATCTTGGTTCTTGGCGTCGTAAATATGGCCAATTTAAGCCATATAACGAAGTTGTTGATGAACTCATTACTTATGTCTTAGAGCAAGGTTTCACACACGTTGAACTGATGCCAGTCTATGAATATCCTCTGGATGATTCATGGGGATATCAGGGTACTGGATACTTCGCTGCAACTTCAAGATTTGGGGTTCCGATGGATTTTATGTATTTCATTGATCGGATGCATCAAGCAGGTATTGGCGTGATCATGGACTGGGTCCTTGGACATATCTGCAAAGATGCCCATGGTCTTTCTTTCTTTGATGGAACACCATTGTATGAATTTAATGATGCACACCGTAGAGAAAATGTGACATGGGGGACAGATAACCTTGATTTCTCAAAGGGAATTACCCGCAGTTTTATGTTATCTGCCTTAACCTTCTGGATGGACTATTTCCATGTTGATGGGTATCGTATCGATGCTGTATCGAATTTGATTTATTATCTTGGCAATAAAGAAAACGGGATCAATCAAGATGCCATCAATTTCATCAGACAAGCCAGTTATCATTTGTTTGGAAAAGATGATCGTATCTTATTCATGGCTGAAGATTCTACGGACTTTCCTTATGTCACACATCCAGTTGAGACTGGCGGCATCGGGTTTAACTATAAATGGAACATGGGGTTCATGAATGACGTTTTAAGATATTTCAAAGAAGATCCTATTCACAGAAAATATCATCACGATAAAATTACTTTTGGTTTAGTCTATGCATTCAATGAACAATTTGTCTTACCTTTTTCACATGATGAAGTCGTTCATATGAAAGGCAGTTTAGTCAACAAGATGCCAGGCGATTATTTTCAGAAGATGGCAAATTGGCGTCTACTATTAACTTTGTGGATGACACATCCTGGTAAGAAACTACTTTTCATGGGTCAGGAATTTGCATCGTTCTCTGAATGGGCATTCCAAAAAGAGTTGGATTGGAATCTATTTGATTTTCCTGCGCATCAGAAAGCCAATCGCTTTTTTAGAGATTTGGCACAAGTCTATAGACACCATAATGCATTATTCAAATATGATCATGAACCCAAAGGATTCGAATGGTCGATTGTCGATGACAAAGATCAAAGTGTCTTTGCATTCTTAAGAAAGAGCGATGAAGAAACATTAGTGATTGTCTTAAACATGACACCCAATGTTCATGAAACGTATGAAATCGGTGTTCCTTATGATGGGAAGTATGTTGAACTGCTCAATAGTGATAAAGACATTTATTTTGGTAGTGATCAATACAATGGTGCACCGCTCAAATCAATGAAATCAAAGAAGAATCAGTTCGATTACATTATCAAACCCAAACTTGGTCCGTTATCAGGCATGATTTTCAAGTATCAGAAATAAGGTGATTAATCAATGTCAAAATGTATCATGATTAGACATGGTCAAAGTTTATGGAATTTGGAAAACAAATTCACTGGATGGACAGATATAGCATTAAGCGAACAAGGCATCAAGGAAGCTATTGAAGCAGGGAAAAACTTGAAAAAAGCAAATTTCCAAATTGATATTGCTTTTACATCTGTTCTAAAAAGAGCAATCGATACCTTGGATTATGTTCTAAAAGAAATGAACCAAACTGGCGTGCCTATTGAAAAAAGCTGGCGTCTCAATGAAAGACATTATGGTGCCCTTCAAGGTTTAAATAAAAAAGAAACAGCTCTCAAATATGGAGATGAGCAAGTCCATATTTGGAGAAGAAGCTTTGATGTGCTCCCACCTCTTTTAGATCAAGATGATCCAAGAAATCCCGAATTTGATCCGATTTATCAAGGGATCGAGGATTTACCTCTTGGCGAAAGTTTAGAAACATGCCAAAAAAGAGTATTGCCATTTTGGCATAGCCATATCGAACCAGCGCTAAGAAAAGGCAAGAATGTTTTGGTGGTTGCACACGGAAACAGTTTGCGATCACTCATCATGTATCTGGATCATTTATCAAAGTCAGAAGTTCTTGAACTTGAGTTACCAACAGGATTACCTGTTGTCTATACGTTTAACGAACAAGTTGAAGTCACTTCAAAAGTTGAAATCAAAGATTAAAAAAAGGTCACACGACGTGTGACCTTCTTTTCTTTTATTTGGTTGTTTGTCTTTCTATGAGTTTGACATCGATAATCTCATGTAAACTCTCGAGTTCAACACCACGAATCAAACGTGTGAGATTGATGAAGGATTGTTTGCCCATGAAATTCACGGATTGTCTGATGGTTGTAATGGATGGCTGCATCCATTTGGCAAATGGTGTATCATCAAATCCAATCAATACAACATCGTTAGGCACTTTTTTTCCAAGTTTCTGAAGCATATTGAGTGTTGCAAATGCCAATGTATCCGAGAAAGTAAAGATACCATCGACTTGCGGATTGTTTTTTAGGATTTCTTCAATCAGTTTGACATCGGGATTAACTAGATCAAAATCAAAGATATCAGCATATAGTCCATGCTGTTTGATTTCATTTAAGAAACCAATCGTACGTTCCATGGTTGTCAATAAGAAGGATGGACCACGGAAAACGAGAATGTTTTTTGCACCATCTTCAATCAACTTCTTAGCAGCAAGTGTACCGCCTTTAACATTATCAGAGGTAATGGATGGAATATTTTCATCCAGAATATGGTCAACTGTGACCACAGGAATGTTAAGTTCAACCAATTTATCACGATTTGAGAAATTGGATGCAATAATCAATCCTTCAATATTGTATTGTTCGAAGAACTTTAAATATTCAAGTTCTCTATCAGGATCATCTTGAGTATGGCAGAACATAATTTTGTATCCATAAGCTGATGCCTGTGACTCAATACCTTCCAAAAGGTCTCCATAAAAGGATGGACCGATATGTGGAACGATGACACCGATGATCTTGGAACTACGGTTGGTCAAACTTCTTGCAAGTTGATTCGGAATAAATCCCAAATCCTTGATGATTTTGTTGACCAAAATTTTAGTATCTTCGTGAACATAACCTTTTTGGTTGATGACTCTCGATACGGTTGAAACACTGACGTTCGCTTTTTTTGCTACGTCTCTAA
This sequence comes from Acholeplasmatales bacterium, assembly GCA_003249785.1. GTDB lineage: Bacteria > Bacillota_I > Bacilli_A > Acholeplasmatales > Acholeplasmataceae > Peloplasma. The sequence continues at coordinate 2,364 of QKIB01000144.1, read as the reverse complement.
TGGTTGGTTTCATGCCTCATGACTCCTTTTGAAGCAGTAGAAATTGATAAGCTTCTAGACTTATTTTATCACGAAGTGTGATTTTTTCTCCTGTCAAAAGGTTTACAAATGATCCTTGAAGGGTTTCAGGGAGTTGGATTGTTGTTGTTTCTGCTTGATTCATGATTGTATAGATTGTATCAGAGCCCTCTGTTTTGGAAAAGATCAGATGATCACTGCTCAGAAACTGATAATCATAGGATAAAAATGCAGGATGTGATTTTCTGAGTGTAATCAACGATTTAACGAAGTGCTTGAAATCAAGGTCTTGATCCTTTTCATCCCATAACATGCATCGTCTGTTATCTGGGTCGTGTTCACCGGTCAAACCGATTTCATCACCATAGTAGATATTTGGTGCTCCAGAAGACAAGAACATCCACAAATAACTGAGTTTGACACGTCTGGGATCATCTTTTAAGCGTCTTTTAATACGAATGGTATCATGGCTTCCAACTAGATTAAACATGTTTTCCATGACGTTTTTAGGAGTCGTTGCCAAATAAGTGATGACCATATCTCTAAATGTCATATAGTCAATTTTGTGTTCAAGATATTTCCATAAAGGATAACTTAAATCATAATTCATGACAGAGTCCAATTGATCTCCATGAAGCCAAGGATAGGAACTATCCCAGTTTTCACCTAAAATGAATGTGTCCTTTTTAGCTGCTCGACTGACTTTCTTGATCTGTCTTAAAAAGTCATGGCTGATTTCATTAGAAACATCCAGTCGCCAACCATCGATGTCATAGGTTTCAATCCAGAAGCGAATGCTATCTAAGAGATGTTGTTGAGCTAAAGGATGCTCTGTGTTCCATTTGGGCATATGAGGTGTGAATGCGAATGTTTTTAAATTTAATTCAATTCCATAGTAATGTGTAGGTTTTCCTTGATCTGTGAGTGGGAAATTAACTACAGGGAATTTATCGATGAAGAAGCAATCTTTATAGATACTCTTTTCACCATTCTTGACGACATCTTGGAAAAATGGATGATCAAATCCACAATGATTGAATACACCATCGAGCATGACTTTGATTCCTAGTTCATGTGCCTTTTGGACTAGAAGTCCAAAATCTTCATTGGTTCCAAATTGGGGATCTATCTTGAAGTAGTTCGTTGTGTCATACTTATGGGCTGTTGGTGCTTCAAAAATAGGTGTGAAATAAATTCCATTAATGCCTAAATCTTTGAGGTATGGTAATTTATCAATAACACCTTTGAGATTGCCACCATAGAATTCATTGTTGTGTACAGGCAATTTTCCCCAGGGTAGATTGCTTGTATTATCTACATTGTTGAAGCGATCAAGAAAAATCTGATACCAGATCGTATCTTTGACCCAATCAGGTGTATGATGTAGATCTTCATGATTTAAATAGGGGAAGTTATAGTATTCGCTCAGATCAAAGCGCTCATATAGAGAATCTTGGTCATGGTAGGCTCTGACTCTCTTCGATCCGAAAATATAGTCCTGATTTTTATCATGGAGTAAAAAAGCATACTTAGTTCGAAGATATGGAGGTTTGATTTCAGCGAAATAGTAATCGAAATCTTCGGTTTTATAGCGTTTCATCATTGGTTTGATTTCGTGCTTCCAGATTGGATTTCCTTTTCTGTCTCCTCCCCAAGAAAAAGGATCACCAAAGATGATTTCGACAAACTTTAAATCATTTTTAGCTGTTCTTAAGGTTATATACAAAGTTTTAGAATCATAGGCATACGAAAATTCTGATTTTGCTGAATGCCATAATGCAAGTTTATTCATTTTTATCACCAAAAATATTATATCATAGGGCTAAAATTAATAAATATGAAACCGCTAACATTATTTATCTATTATTGTATATATGATACAATATAGACAGTTATGAGGGATAATATGGATCACAAAAAATGGTGGATGGAAAGTGTTGGATATCAAATTTATCCAAAGAGTTTCTATGACACAAATCAAGATGGTATTGGAGACATCAATGGCATCACAGAAAAACTAGAATATTTGGTCTCACTTGGTGTGAATCTGATCTGGATTTGCCCTTTTTATGACTCTCCAATGGATGATCATGGATATGATGTAAGAAACTTTTTTGAAGTCGCTAAAGAATTTGGAACGATGGATGATGTCAAAAGATTAATCGAAAAAGCACATGAACTAGGTATTAAGATCATCTTGGATTATGTACTTAACCATACATCAGATGAACATCCTTGGTTCGTTGAATCTAGAAAATCATTCGATAATCCATATCGTGATTATTACATTTGGCATGAAGGAAAAACGGTTGATGGAATCAAAAAAGAACCAACCAATTGGGGGTC
>QKIB01000005.1 GCA_003249785.1 Acholeplasmatales bacterium | reverse complement strand
ATAGGAACCCATGACATAAGCGAGAACAGCTGCACCTGAGCGTTTATACTGCTTCAAAACTGCAGAAAACATCATACCAACACTCATGAAGATCATTTGAATCATGAAGATACCAAATGAAATGTTCCATAAAAAGGAATAAAAAATAGGATCTGGATTAAACCGGATATAGGATAGCATCGCTCCGATGATTACCGCAAGATTCAAAAGTCCGCTATAAAGGATGGCTACAATCAATTTACTTACAAGCACTCTAGTTCTTCTCACAGGGAGTGTGAATAAGTATTCTGCTGTCTTATCTCTTTCTTCCTTGGAAATGATTCCACTCCCTAAGAGTCCAGCATAAATACCAAGTGGGATATAGAAATAAATCGATTCAAGACTTAAGAATCCTTGAGGTGTTGACAAATCTGTTAATTGAATACCGATTGCACTGAATAATGCTTCAAAAGATTGAAGAGAATCCATCAGATTGGAATTTCCGACAAAAGCTTGAAATTCCCAGCTGGCAATAGCAGTAATCGAAACAATCGCAACACCCCAGATGATCAAAGATTTCAAATTAGCCTTTATTTCTCTAAAGACAATATTCCCATGAACTTCGATCCATTTGAAGAAACCAACAATCTTGCTTCTTATTTTAAGTGCCCACATTGGACAAGGTCTTTGTTTTTTCATTGATCTGTCCTCCTAAAGAGAATGGATATTTCTTTTGTTATACAAGAAATATGCAAGTGCAAATGATATCACAATGACTGCTGAACAAATCAAAGTAAACAACAAATCCAGATGCCCATTGACTAGAATCTCTGCAGGTTCAAAATAAGCATAAGGTGTGAAAAAAGACATGATCTTACTTGAGAAGGATGATTTCAATCCAAACAGAATATAAAGCCCAAACCCAAGTGACATAGAATACGCAATGATACTTGGAACCTTTTTTACTGCAACGGATATCGCCATACCGACACCAACAAAGAATAACTGAAATAAAATCACAGTAGATAAAACCAATATGACGTTATGCAGTTCAACCGTTGAATCTCCTTTAAACGCATAAAGTGCACCAATCGTTGCTATCCATGTGCCTGCATTGACAATAAGCAATGAAGTGAGTGATGCAAGAAATTTGGAAACCATGATTTTTGTTCTAGAGATTGGCTTGGTTAATAGAAAATCTGCAGTCATTTCTCTTTCCTCAACAGAAAGCATCGCAATGCCATAGTTCGCTGCCTGAATGGCAATTGGAATCTGCATCATGCCAAAAGTCAATGAGAAATAACCGAGTAAACTGCTCATGGGCAGATCGGGTCTCATCCCAAAGAATGCGAGTAGTTCTTTGGGGTAATTTGCCATGAGTGCATCGAATGCTGCTGTATCAGCAGCAATTGTTGGATAAAACGCCATATAGGCAAATAAGATGAGTGGGATAGATAATCCCCAAATCAGAATGGATGATCTGAGCATCTTGAGTTCAAATTTATAGATATTCATCATCTCACCTACTCGTAGTAATGTAAGAATATTTCTTCAAGTGTTGGTTCTTCAATCAGAATATCTTTGAGTTTGAGTTGAGAGATGATCGAAACGATCTGATTCACATCGCCTTTAAAAAAGAAAGTGACTTTATCTTCAGAGACATTCAGTTCTGATACACCATCAATCTGGAACTTTCCATGATTGAGATCACTACCATAAATGGTGAATTTCTTGTATGCATCTTGGGCTAATGCCTTGACATCTTGGATACTGACAATGCTACCATCTTTGATGATTGCAACCCTGTTACATAACTGTTGAACTTCTGATAAGATATGCGAACTGAAAAGGACGGTTGCGCCTTTTTTATTTTCTTCGACAATCAGATTGAAGAATTTTTGTTGCATTAAGGGATCAAGACCACTGGTTGGCTCATCTAGGATGATGAGTTTTGGTGAGTGCAACAATCCTTGTACAATGCCTACTTTTTTCTTGTTTCCATAGGAAAGATCCTGAATCTTGCGATTGAGATCAAGTTCCATGACTTCAGCAAGCTCATGGATACGAGCAGTACAATCATGGTCATAAAAACTTGCTGAATAATTAAGCAAATCAATGACTTTCATCTTGTCATAATAAAAGATTTCAGAAGGTAAATAACCGATGTCCTTTCTGACTTCGCTGCCATACGTGATGGCATCCTTGCCAAAAATCATCACTGATCCACTGGTTGGATAGATCAGAGATAGCATCGTTCTAATGGTTGTACTCTTACCGGCACCATTGGGGCCGATGAATCCGAAGATTTCTCCTTCTTTAACTTCAAAATTGATGTCTTCGCATCCTTTGGTTACACCGTAATACTTCGTAAGATGATTGAATTCTATTGCATTCATATATGTTCTCCTTTGAGTGTATTAATGATATCTGTTGCACAAGCAAAGCCTGTAGATAGGGCGATTGTGATATTGAATCCACCAATGGGTCCATGAAGGTCAACGGTTTCTCCAATAAAATATAACCCTTTGATTTTTTTGGATTCCATACTCGATGGGGTGAGTTCCTTGGTGTGAATACCTCCGGCATTCACAAAGGCTTGCTCCTTGT
>QKIB01000057.1 GCA_003249785.1 Acholeplasmatales bacterium | reverse complement strand
TCCAGATCCTGAAAAGCGTGCATTTGCAATTTCATTTTTGACTGAAGAAGTGAAACGTACTGCACAGATGCATGTCGGACAAATTGTTCTACATCCTGGATCTGCAGTTGGAAAGGATCGTGAACAGGCAACCAAATGGATTGCAGAAGGCGTTAAAAAAGTCATTGAACAAACACCTGATGCCGATGTTAAGATTGCATTAGAAACCATGGCCGGCAAAGGCAATGAAATGGGAAAGACCTTTGAGGAACTTAAAGCAATCATTGATCTGATTGATGAACCCGGTCGCGTTAGCGTCTGTTTCGACACATGTCATACCCATGACGCAGGTTATGATATCAAAGAAGACTTTCAAAGTGTCATTGATCATTTTGATCAAGTTGTTGGAAAAGAAATGATTTCTGTGTTTCATATCAATGACTCAAAAAACCCTCAAGGAGCATCAAAGGATCGACATGAAAATATCGGATTTGGTTATATTGGATATGATAGCCTGATGAAAGTTGTCTATCATTCAGATTTTATGAAGATTCCAAAAATTCTTGAAACACCTTATGTTTCTGATCATGCCCCTTATTTGGAAGAAATTGAAATGATTAGAAAACAGACATTTAATCCTCAACTTAAGGATCAACTGGCAAATAAAGAATAAAAAAAGACAGCCTAGCTGTCTTTTTAATTGTTTGAAATCATTAAATACAACTCTTCATATTGTCGAGCCATTTTAACAATGCTATGCTTGACTGTCATGGCTTGAAGAATTAAATCATTCCAGGTTTCATGATCATGATGATACATATCGAGTGCATAATCAATGGTTTCAGATAGCTCTTTCGCATCATAGTTTTCAAAAGCAAATCCTGTGCCGATGCCACTGTTTTGATTATAGGATCTCACGGTATCTTTCAACCCACCAGTATTTCTAACAATAGGCAGAGCACCATAACGCATGGCGATCATTTGATTGAGTCCACAAGGTTCAAATAAACTCGGAAGCAGGAATAAATCGCTCGCAGCATAAACCTTTTGTGATAGATCATAATCAAATCCTTGATGATAATAAACTTGTTTTGGATATTTCTTCTGCATCTCCATGAAAAATAATTCATAGAGTGGATCTCCTGAACCGATGGCAATCAACGTTAATGCATCCTTTTTCAAGTATGATTCTAAGGTGGACATCAAAATATCAATGCCTTTCTGACGAGAGAAACGGTTAATAAAAGCAACCATTGGTTTTTCCAAATCAAAAACCAATCCAAGCTTGGTAATCAAAAGTTTCTTATTGATCTTTTTTGATGATTCAAAATCATCAGTGCCATAATTCTCATAAAGGCTTTTGCTGGTTTTCGGATCATATAAATCGTGATCAAGACCATTTAAAATACCATAAAGGTCATTTTGTCTAGATTTTAATGGGCCATCCAAAGAAAAGCCAAAGAAGCGTGTGAGTATTTCATTTTTATAATTCTCACTGACTGTATTGATAATATTTGCTCGCATGATTCCGCATTTCAAAAAGTTAACACGATTCATATGGATATAGGTGAAATTCTTATGACCGAATAGTTTTTCAGTTTCAATGGGAAAAGATCCTTGTTTTTCCAGATTATGAATAGAAAGAATGGTTCGAATCCGATTAAATTGTGCATTCAAGCGGCGATAACGGATATCCAAGAAGAAGGGTAACAATCCAGTCTGCCAATCATTAGCATGCAATACATCAGGGTAATCTTTTGTTATTTTAATATACTCTAAGATTGCAAAATTGAAGAAAGTGTAACGCAATGCGTCGTCATCATACCCGTATAATTGTGGGCGATAAAAAAAATCATCGTTTTTAACGAATAGATAGGTTACCCCCTGATAATTGGTTTGATAAAAAGCGACAGGTTGAGAAATATCACCCATTTGAATCACAGAAGACCCTACGTATTTAGTCTCAGTATTCTGATTGGTTATCGATTGATAATAAGGTGTGATAATCTTGACTTGATGTCCGATTTGATTGAGTGCTTTCGGTAACGAAGCAGCAACATCAGCGAGGCCACCTGTCTTACTAAATGGATAAGCTTCTCCACTACAAAATAGTATGTTCATTTAATCACCTGTTAACATTATATAAAACCGTTACCATATTTACAAGCAAAAATATGTAAAAGTTTCATGAAAACCAATTTCCTATCTTGAATCCTCTGACTACATTGAATATCATAGGAATGTATGCTATAATCATTTTGTTTTATAAAACAAGGTTTAAATGTTCACTCAAATCAATCAAATGGGGTAAGTTATGAAAAGAATCGTGATTGTCGGCACTCAATGGGGAGATGAAGGCAAAGGAAAGATTACAGATTTTCTCGCACAAAAAGCTGATGTTGTCGTTAGATATCAGGGTGGAAACAATGCAGGTCATACCGTCGTTTTCCATGGGAAGAAGCACAGTTTACATCTTTTGCCATCGGGTATTCTCAACCCAAACATTCAAAATGTTATGGCAAACGGCATGGTCATCAATCCAAAAGCATTTGTTGAAGAAATCGATAAATTGCAAAATTTCAATCTTAGCATATCAGATCGTGCACATATTGTCCTACCCTATCATCTTGAGTTGGATAAAGCATATGAGCATTTCAGAGGTAATGAGAAAATCGGAACGACGCATAAAGGGATTGGCCCAGCATACACTGACAAGTCTTCTCGATTGGGGCTTCGCGTTTCTACATTCATTGATCCCGAAAAGTTTAAGGCAAGATTATTTGAGTTGATGAAAGTCAAAAATCAAGAATTAAGAAAATTAGGTGCACCAAGGTTTATTGCTGAAGAAGTCTATGAAGAATATCTTAAGTATGCATCGGTGATGGCGCCTTATGTCAAAGATACATCGGTCTTGCTGAATCAAGCAATTGATGACAATAAAAAAATACTATTTGAAGGTGCTCAAGGCGTTCTATTATGTTTAGATCATGGCACTTATCCTTATGTGACATCAAGCTCACCTACAGCTGCATCAGTCCCTTTAAATACAGGGATTGCTCCTTGGCTGATTGATGGTGCAATTGGTGTGACCAAAGCATACACAACACGTGTTGGGTCAGGTCCGATGCCAAGTGAAATTCTAGGTGATTTGGCAAATCAAATTCGTGAAATTGGAAATGAATATGGAACGACAACCGGAAGACCAAGACGCATTGGATGGCTTGATACGGTCGTTTTAAGACATACAAAACGCATTAGTGGTCTGAGTTATCTAGCAGTTACTTTACTTGATGTCTTATCTGGGATTGATGAATTGAAAATTGCCGTTTCCTATGAGTTCAATGGAAAGACAATCACCGATATACCTGCTGAAATGTCTGACTTTGAAGCATGCAAGCCGAACTATATCACCATGCCAGGATGGAAGGAAGATATCACACAAGTCAAATCATTTGAAGCATTGCCAGTTCAAGCTCAAAATTATCTTAATCAGCTTTGTGAACTTGTCGGTGTACCACTCGCGATTTTCTCTGTTGGCCCAGATCGAAGTCAAACCATTCAAGTCAAACCTATCTTTTAAGGAGTTCATTATGATCAAGCGTTATCAAAGACAAGTCATGAAACAATTATGGAGTGATCAAAACAAGTTTGATACTTTTTTGAAAGTTGAACTTGCTTGTTCCTATGCCTGGTCTCAACTTGGTCTTATTCCAGATCAAGAGTATCAACTATTAAAGAAAGCAACATTTACATTAGAAGATATTGAATCTATTGAACAAGAGACAAAGCATGATGTGATTGCATTTACCAAAGCCGTTTCAAAATCATTGGGTGATGAAAAAAAGTGGTTGCACTATGGATTGACATCAACAGATGTCGTTGATACGGCACAGTCTTTGATTCTCAAGGATGTTAATAATATACTTATTAATGATATAGAACACCTATTGGAAATACTCAAACAAAAAGCATATGATTATCAAAACATTCCCTGCATAGGAAGAACACACGGGATCCATGCTGAAGTCACCAGTTTTGGATTGAAATTCGCACTTTGGTATGCAGATTTGATCCGAATCAAAGCATTGTTCGTTGAAGCAGCAAAGAACGTCCAACTTGCTAAATTAAGCGGTGCGGTCGGTAACTATAGTGCCAATACACCTGATATGGAAAAAATAGCCTCTAAGCAGTTGGGATTGATGTCTGCACCGATTGCAACACAGACGCTTCAGCGAGACAGACATGCCCATTATCTCAGTGTGATTGCACTCATTGGTAGTGAACTTGAAAAGATTGCTGTTGAAATTAGACATTTATCACGAACTGAAGTTGGTGAAGTCTCAGAGTATTTTGATTTGAATCAAAAAGGGTCATCAGCGATGCCACATAAGAAAAATCCAATTGGGTGTGAAAATATTTCTGGTCTATCCAGAGTGCTTAGAGGGTACATGCTAACCAGCTATGATGACATTGCTTTGTGGCATGAGCGTGATATTTCTCATTCTTCAGTTGAAAGAATCATCTTACCGGATGCCACAACACTTTTGGATTACATGCTCAATCGCATGTCTGATATTATTGATCATCTCATTGTAAACCAGAAGAAAATGGCTGAGAATATCAACATGACCAAAGGTGCTGTTTTTACACAAAGTATTCTCAATCTCTTGATAGAAAAAGGGGTAACACGAGAGATAGCATATGATCGCATTCAAAAAGCTGCATTTGAAGTAATGAATGGTTCATCGAATCTGGAAGAAGCACTTAAAAAAGATACACTCATTTTGAAATATCTTTCAGAGAAAGAACTACATTCAGCATTTGAGATTTCCAAGCATTTACGCTTTGTCAATGATATCTTTGCCAAAGTGTTTGAATAACATAGAAAATCGTATTTTCTTCATTGATAAAGTCTATTATTTATGCTATAATCATAAAGAGTCAATCTAGGAGGATTAATCATGGCTAAAAACTATCATAACGTAGAACCTAAAGTACACCCATTAACTTATATTGCAATCATTGGCTTTTTAGTGATTTCACTGACGCTTATTGTTGTATTGAGACCATCAAACCAAGAACAAATCTATACTGCATACGCATCAACAGCAACATCTGATTTCACTGCTGATCACCCATATTATGAAGTGACCTATAGTGGTACCTTGTTCCACAAAGGTCTCGATAGCATCCTCAATTCTGAAGATGTCGTTGCTCTTTACATTGGCAGTCCATCCTGTGCTTCATGTCAAGCACATATTGGTGCATTTGAAAAATATTACATCAGCGAAGGCTTCGATGCCTATGTTTCAAAGATCTATTATATTGATGCATCTGTTGACACCAAAGGATTGACATCTCTTCAAGAACTTTACCCCGATGACATCACGTCAACGACACCACAATTTGTTGTCTTTAAAGATGGTGTGATTGTTGCGACATTCGTTCCCGAAAGTGCTGATAACGCAACAACCATTAATCGCAGTGTCCGTGATTTTTACTTGGAAGTTGAAGCAACATTAGACAACAATTAAAAGCACACCGTGCTTTTTTTTGATAAAGGAAAATAAAAATGATTGAATCGATCAAAAATACATTAAAGTCACGAATTGAATCCTCTTTTCAAATCCAAGATGTCATTGTTGAAGAACCCAAGAAGGGACATGCTGATCTGGCAATTCCTCTTTTTGCTTTTGCAAAGTTTTGGAGAATCTCACCCATGGAAGTTTATCATCGATTTGAAAAAGTTGTTGGAGAAAACAACAATGTCAACCGAATTGAGTTCACCAATGGTTTTTTAAACATCTATTTAAAAAGGGAACCCATTGCAAAAGCAATCCTCAACACCATCCATGATCAAGGAAGTCGTTATGGAAATCATGAGTTAAAGAAGACTGAAACCGTGGTAATGGATTACTCTTCACCTAATATTGCAAAAAGTTTCGGTGTTGGGCACTTAAGATCCACTGTGATTGGAAATGCACTTAAAAACATATATAAAAAATCTGGTTATCAAGTTATTGCAGTCAATCACTTGGGAGATTGGGGTACCCAGTTTGGAAAAATGATCGTTGCCTATCAAAAATGGGGCAATGAAGCTGATGTGAAAAAAGACCCTATTAATGAACTTCAAAAACTTTATGTCAGATTTCATGATGCAGAAAAGGAAGATCCAAATCTTGAACAAGAAGCTCGAGATGTCTTTAGAGCACTTGAATTAGGAGATCCTCTGTATACCCAACTTTGGACTTGGTTTAAAGACGAATCACTTCGTGAATTTATGGAGGTGTATGATTTACTTGGTGTATCATTTGATTACTACACTGGGGAATCTTTCTATAATGACAAAATGGATGCAGTCGTTGATGCACTTGAGTCTAAAAGGCTTCTGAAAGTGGATGAAGGAGCAACCATCGTTGATTTGGGAGATAATCTACCTCCAGCATTAATCAAACGCTCTGACGGAGCAACATTGTACATGACTCGTGATGTTGCTGCACTCCTCTATCGTCATCATATGTACCATGCCAATCATGTGCTTTATGTTGTAGGTAATGAGCAGATTCTTCATTTCAAACAGCTACAAGCTGTAACGGACTTACTGGGATATCATTTTAATGTAGATCATATCAATTTTGGACTTATTCTTGTTGATGGTAAAAAAATGTCGACAAGAGGAGGCAAGTTCAAACGTTTAGAAGAAGTTATCAATCAAGCAATTTCAGAAGCAAAAGCTGCAATTTCATCAAAAAATCCTGATTTAGAAAATCAGGATCAAGTGGCAAAAGCGGTCGGCATCGGTGCTATTATTTTCAATGATTTGAAAAATGAAAGACATCTTGACATTGACTTCAATTTGGAAAATATGCTCAAGTTCGAAGGACAAACTGGTCCTTATCTCCAATATAGTAGCGTCAGAATCGAGTCGATCCTAAAAGAAAACACATTAGAGACGAACGATATGGATACGCGCTTCTTTAATGAAGATGACTATTTTGATTTAATCAAGCAGTTGGGACAATTTCCTTATTTGATTGAAAAGGCTAGAGAAACCAATGCACCTAATCTCATTGCGAGATACATTCTATCCCTTGCACAAGGATTCAACAGTTTTTATGGAAAGCATCGCATTAATGTTGAAGTATCAGGACACCGAAATGCCAATCTCTTGTTCATAGAATCAATTCAAACTGTGATCAATGAAGGATTGAGACTTTTGGGAATTGAAAGCCTTAAAGAAATGTAGTTTTTTAGCATAAATGATTGCAAATTGCATAAAAGCATGATATCATAATTTTGCTGTCAAATCATTGGCAGCGTACCCCCGCGTGATGAAATTGGTAGACGTGCCAGACTCAAAATCTGGTGGATGAATAATCCGTGCTGGTTCGAGCCCGGCCGCGGGGACCAAAATGAACTTAACTTCAACTATGTTGGAGTTTTTTATTTAAAAGTGAATCAGTTATAATCATCATAAAGTCACAAAATTATAGATTAATAACTTAAGAAAAAATTAAGAAATTGGGTAGTTTTATCATATATTATTATGTTATAATATGAACAATACTTTGGTGCAAAACAAAGACCTGTTATCAAACCCGAGAGGAGAAATATCATGTCAACTTTGAACTTATTCACCGCATTGATCATTGAAGCTATCATGAGTGGTATTTTTGCTCTATACATCTATATACTACATCGTACAAACCAACAGAAATTTGCTGGATTGCTTTTTATCATGAGCGGATTTATCGGCTTATTCTTTGGGACCTTGTTGATGTCGCTGAGAGACTATATTTTCCTTCCAGTCTATGTTTCAATCATCTTTGGAAATCTGGTTTTATTTGCAGGTATGATCTTGCTTGCTTATGGTATCAAGACATTGTATCATGTGAAAGCAAATGCAAAGAGTTATATCGCTTTTTTCTTGATTATCTCTGCAATCTTCTATTATTATGCTGCAATTGATTCCAATGTTGCAATCAGAATTTTGGTTATTTCTTTTTCCATGATGATTTTATTCGCTGATGTTGCATATCAGATGTATAGGAAGACAAGATTTGAAAGTCATCATTTCTTGAAACCGTTAATCTACATCATTACCATTTATTCAGTTATATTCGCTGCCCGATTTGTCACAACACTTTTTAATTATCAATCAATTAGCACTTATTTATCTTTTTCAATAGATACGATTTTTCAAATGGCAGGTATATTCACGATTTTGGCGATTTTCATTGATATTGTTGTCATCATCAACAAGATGTTAGCCAAAGAAATTGAATATAAATTGTTCGAAAATGAACTGCTCATTCGTGAATTGGAATCTTTGACAAAAGTAGATTATCTAACTGGATTATATAACCGCAAACATCTTGAGCAGAAAACCGAAGAATTGATTCATGTATGCACACAAAAAAGATCATCTTTCCGTTTTGTTCTCTTGGACTTGGACGGATTTAAAGAAGTAAACGATCTTTATGGTCATCAATTCGGTGATCAAATGTTAAAACAATTTGCTAGATTGTTAAAAGACTACACTAAAAACGTCTATCGTTTAGGTGGTGATGAATTCATCATGCTCTGTGAGCATCCGGAAAGAGATATACTGAGTATGATTGATGATTTGTTTAGACGATTGAGCGAAATTAAGAATAATTATGACTATCATCCGAATTTCTCTTATGGCATCCATACATGGACGATTGGACAGACTTTCGATGACATCATGCATATTGCAGATCAGATGATGTATCAAAACAAAAGAATGACAAAGGAAATGCAAACAACTTAATCTAAATGAAAGAGAAAGACGCGAGTCTTTTTTTTTAGCATAACTTGCGAATAATATGTTAAAATGATTTCGAAAGCGAGTTGATATCATGCAAGAGAAGAAAGTAAAGTCATTCATCATGACTACAATGAATGGTATGGTTTATGGTTTATTTGCCACATTGATTATTGGCGTTATCGTTTCACAAATTGGTAGTTTAATAGGAGTTCCTCTTATTGAAATTACTTTGGCAAATGCACTGAAAGGTGCCATGGGAATTGGGATTGGCATGGGGATTGCTCTCAGTTTAAAAATGGATGGATTGAAAATGGTTGTTGCATCCGTTATGGGCGGTATTGCTACAAGTCTTAAAGTGACATTTGCGAGTGGCATCATCATTGGCCCAAATAATGACCCAGTAACAACTTATCTTGTCGTCGTATTAGGCATTTTAATCATGCGATACGTTTTGGTCAAAAAAACACCTGTTGATATTTTACTTGTTCCTTTATTCGGATCATTGGTTGCTCTTGGGCTGACTTTAGCAATCAGTGCACCAATCACCCAACTCATTCAATGGATTCAAGATGGTATTAATGGTGCAACAGCGTTTGCTCCAATACCTATGAGTATCGTTATTGCAGTCTCCCTTGGTATGCTTTTGACATCTCCGTTGTCTAGTGCAGCAATTGCCATCGCAATCTCACTACAAGGTATTGCCGGTGGTGCAGCTGTTATCGGTACAACAACACAAATGATCGGCTTTGCAATTCAGTCGAGAAAAGACAACAACATCGGTATGGTTTTATCCATTGCATTTGGAACTTCAATGCTTCAGTTCAAGAATATCATGAAGAAACCAGTCATCTGGTTGCCAACCATCATTGCATCTGCAATCTTAGCTCCATTATTTTACATCATTCCATTCCTTCGCACAGAGACTTCACCATTTGGAGCAGGGATGGGCAGTTCAGCTCTTGTTGGACAACTTCAGACCCTTGAATTTATGAACTATTCATCAAATGCTTGGTTGATTGTAATTTTCATGCTGATTACTCCAGCTCTCTTAGTCTTATTGATCGATTGGTTCTTCAGAGAACAAAAATGGATTGTTCTTGGTGACTTAGCAGTTAATAAAGATATCAATTAGTTCATTAAACTCTATACATTGTATGCTTTTATATGATAAAATATGTAATGAATATATATTTTTAGGAAAGTGGTGACCTTTTTGAACAAACGCGTTTATAATAAAGCTTTCGGGAAAATTGTACGTACACTAGGTTTTATTTTAGTCCTAATCTCTTCTTTGTATATCGCAACTTCCCTTGTTATTGAAAACAACACATTGCCATTAATGGATAAACTGGAACCTTTTGCTCAACTTGTAGGTGGTTATCTATCACAGATTCAAATACTCACACAGTACGCTGGTATGGCATTAGTTGTTGGTCTGATTTTGATTTTGTGGGCTATACGAAAGGGATTGATTCTTAGACTCCTCTTGACGTTAGTCTTACTCTTTGGATTCTTTTCAAGTGCGTTAGACAGAACATCTGCTTTGGCTCCAATTGTTTTAGATACTCCATCATGGCTAAACAGTGTGACAGCATTCTTAAAAACATACATCAATCAACTCACATCGATCAGTACTTATGTGGCGCCTGGTATTGCAGTAGCTGCACCATTCTTGCTATGGATCTTGTTTGCATATAAGAAACCAGGACGATTCTCAATCTTCATGCTTCGCATGGGATCGATTGCATTATTTCTAGCAATCTTGATGTTCTATGTTGCTGAATTGTTTGTAGAAAGTTTACAAACTGTTGATATTTATGGTACCATTCAAACCCTGCTTTATATTGTGACGTATCTGTTCTTTATCGTTGGTGGTTTGTTCGGTACTCTTGGTGTCACTAGAAAATAAAAAAATAAGGCCGATTGGCCTTTTTTTTATAATAAGGATGAAAATCCTCTGAGTAACAATTGAACAATTCGATAAATGATCCCTCGTTTACCTTGGTTTTCGATGAATACACTTTGCTTTAAAGTATCTTCAAAGAAGAGAACCATATCTTTGATGGAAGAAGTCCCATCAAGATAAACAGTATTTTCAAAATGTAGATACAAACTTCTAAAGTCAAGATTGGCTGTACCAATCATGGCTTTTTTATGATCGATAATCATCATTTTGCTATGAATAAAACCTGGTTTATACCGATACACTTCTGCACCAGCTTCCATTAATTCTGGAACATAAGATTCTGTAACCATGAAGACGATCTTCTTATCTGGCACGTATGGAATGATGATTTTCACTTTGATACCTGACTTTGAAGCATATTTCAAAGCGGTCATGAGCTCATTATCGATAATCAGGTAAGGGGAAGTGATCAAAATGGATTCTTTCGCTTCTGAGATTAAAGAAAGATAGAGATTTTTATTCATGGTTTCTTCAATGAGCGGTGAATCACTAAATGGTATGATATACCCATCATTTTCTACTTGGTGATCTGATCGATAAATTTCATAATCCATATCTTTTTGACTGGAAAATCGCCAGTTTTGCAAAAAGCCTATAATCAGTGACCAGACTGCATCTCCCTCAATACGAATACCTGCATCCTGCCAGTGACCAAAGGGATGTTCTAAATTAATATACTCATCCCCGATATTGCTGCCACCAGTATAAGCAATCTTGCCATCAATGACGACGATTTTTCGGTGATCTCTATAATTCATGGCGAAATTAAGATGCATCCGCATTGGATTGAAATTGATGGCTTCAATCCCAAAAGCTTCAAGCTTTTTCTTGTATTTATACGGCAAATAAGAAGAACCATAATCATCGTAGATGATTTTGACTTCAACGCCCTTTTTTACTTTTTGTTTGAGAAGTTCTAGAATTTCATCCCACATCTGACCTGGATTGATGATGAAATACTCCATGAAGATATACTTTTCAGCGGAGTCAAGATCTTTTTTCAGTGCTTCAAAAAGCATTTCTCCAGAAGATAAAAACTGTGTTTGTGTATGTTGATAGGTTGGCCAGTTAAAGTTCTCTAAATATTTGGAATCTTTTGAGCCCAATGGATTGGTCATCATATGCGTATAATCATAGCGGTTTAAGTCAATGTTCCGATGTCTTTTCAGAACTCTTTGCCCAACGTTTCTTTGTTTATAGATGAGATAAAAGACACCACCAAAAACAGGAAAGATCAGAATGGGAATAATCCAAGAGAGTTTGTATGCTGGATTTTCTTCTTTTGTAATCATATAAATCACGATGATGACAGAAATAATGTAAAAGATGGTATTGAAATAACCGAATTTAGAGATGTAATCGATAAAAATCAGCACCAACACGATTTGTAGAAGCAGTAAAAGCATGATCAATGATGTCCGTGATAAGAGCATTCTTAATAAGCGCTTCATAATCCTTACACCTCCTTTGAAAAGATGACAAGTTCATTTGTTGAATGATGCGCATCATAACAATAACCATTCAAACAGATTGTTTGTAACTGATTCACGGTTTCAATCGGATTTTCAATCAGATATCGAGCCATTTGTCCTCTTAATAATTTCAACGCCATATTGGAAATCCTTGTCTGATTATTTTGAAACCCTATAGTTGTCATTTTAAGGTCTTGCTTAATAAAATCTGTAAATTCTGCCGAAGCGAGATTGATGATCAAGGATTCAGGATGAACAGTATGGATATAATGAATCAGTTTGGGTTTCCAAAATTGGCAGAGATTGCCAACTAAGTGATCTTTAAAATCCAAACGATATGGTGTGATGCCATCAAAAGGACGCAATAAGCCGTAAAGTCCTGACAAAATTAATAGATGACCAGAAAGAAACATGCGTCTTTCATCAGATAAGCTTTGAATATCAAATCCTCGATATACCTGACCATCAAATTGATCTATTGCTGATTTGGGTTCCTTTTGAAAAAGCTGTGCATCTGTTTTGACTTTCTTTGCTAGTGCACGCGAAATCTTAAAGGATGTTTCCAAAAAAAGAAGAGATTGTTTCTTGATCTTATTGTTGAGTTTTGTAGCTTCTTTGAGATAGATAGGCATCTCATGAGAAAAAACTTCTGTTTTTGTAAATGTTTTTGCTGGAGAAAGAAGGATCAGCATGTCTTAAACCTCACATATTCTATACTTTATTATATCAAATAAGTCGAAAAAGTGATAGAATGGTAAGTGTCAAATCGAGGAGGAAACAAGAATGAAAAAACGCAATTTATCACTCTTAATGGATTTTTATGAACTTACCATGGCCAATGGTTATTTCAAAGATAAAAAACATGAACAAATTGCTGTTTTCGATGTTTTTTTCAGAAGTATTCCTGATGAAGGTGGCTATGCAATCTTCGCTGGTCTTGAACAAGTCATCGATTATATCAAAAATCTAAGATTCTCCAAAGACGAGATTGATTTCTTGAGATCAAAGCATATTTTTAATGAATCCTTTCTTGAGTATTTATCTACATTTGAGTTCAACTGTGATGTCTATGCTATGAAGGAAGGCACACCTATTTTTCCTCATGAACCCATCTTAGTGGTCAAAGGACCTATCCTTGAATGTCAGTTGATTGAAACCATGATCTTATTAACCATTAATCATCAAAGTTTAATTGCCACTAAAGCAGCAAGAATTGTTTATGCAGCGCAAGGTCGAGGTGTTTTGGAATTCGGTGCTCGAAGAGCACATGGCTATGATGCATCTATCTATGGAGCACGTGCTGCATACATCAGTGGTGTAGTTGGTTCTTCAAACACTTATGTTGACTTTCAGTATAAAATTCCTGCATTAGGTACAATGGCACACAGTTATGTTCAGAGTTATGACTCAGAATATGAAGCTTTCAAATCTTATGCACTGACTTATCCTGATAACGCAGTATTGCTTGTTGATACTTATAATACACTGAAGCAAGGGTTACCCAACGCAATCAAAATTCAAAAAGAAGTCTTGGATCCGCTCGGTAAAAAACTACGAGGCATCCGATTAGACAGCGGAGATTTAACCTATCTAACCAAAGAAGCTAGAAAAATGCTTGATGCAGCTGGGATGAAGGATACGAAAATCACTGTCAGTAATTCACTTGATGAATATTTGATTAAAGAATTGATTCATCAAGGTGCTCAAATTGACTCATTTGGTGTCGGTGAACGTTTGGTAACTGCACGCTCGGAAGCAGTGTTTGGTGGTGTGTTCAAACTCGCAGCAATCGAAGTGAATGGAGAACTTGTTTCCAAGATCAAGATTAGCGACAATGTTCAAAAAACAACCATCCCAGGTTTTAAGCAGGTTTACAGATTCTATGATGAAAACTGTATGGCTGAAGCGGATGTCATGACCTTGTTTAGTGAATCTATAGATGCAACGAAACCTTATCATTTGTTTGATCCCAATTTTCCATGGAAGAGTAAGGATATCGAAAACTATACTGTAAAACCGCTTTTGATTCCCATTTTTGAAAAAGGCAAACTGGTCTATGAGTTGCCTTCGCTTGAAGCCATTAGAACATATGCAAGACAAGAACATGAGCGCTTATGGCCAGAAGTCTTACGATTGGAAAAACCTCACGAATATTATGTTGATTTATCCAAAGAGCTATGGGATTTGAAACAAAATCTCATTAGACAGTATAAAAAATAAACGACAAAGGGTATTGTCAAATCAATACCTTTTTGATGAAGTCAAGAGGTGAATGTATGTTTCACATTGTTTTATATGAACCTGAAATACCACAAAATACCGGAAACATCATGCGTACATGTGTTGCCATTGGAGCAAAACTGCATCTCATTGAACCTTTAGGGTTCAAGATTGATGAAGCAAAACTCAGAAGAAGTGCCTTAGATTATTATGAACATCTCGATTATACATTGTATCCGAATTTTGACGCATTTCAAAAGAAGAATCCTGGAACTTATTTGTTCTTAACCCGTTATGGAAAAAAGAATTATGCTGACATCAACTATCCAACCCTCAGTGAACCCATCTATTTAATCTTTGGTAAGGAATCGACAGGTGTCAATAGAAAATTATTAGCTGAGAATCTTGAGCATTGTTATCGCATACCAACAACAGATAAAGTTAGATCTCTAAATTTGTCTAACGCGGTTGCAATTGTTGCCTACGAAGTGTTGAGACAATTCAATTATTATGATCTTGAACGGTTTGAACCTGAAACACTCAAAGGTCAAAATTTCTTGGACCAATTTCTAGAAGAAGAGGAACCCACATCATGAAGCAAGGTAAAAAACAAACATTAGGTGAAGAAATCGCCAATGCAGTCTCCCATGGCGTCATGGCCATTTTTGGAATCGTTGCGCTAATCTTATTACTCATTAAAAGCACTAATGCTCTTGAAGTGACTGGAGCAATCATCTTTGGATTTGGTATGATCAATCTTTATACCATGTCAACCATCTATCATGCCCTTTTTCATCAAAAGGCTAAAAGTGTTTTTCAAAGGTTTGATCATTTATCGATCTATATCCTGATTGGCGGAACATTTGCACCTCCGCTGTTATTACTGCCTGCACTTCAAACACCTGTATTTGGCATTTCTGGTTTAGGGTTAGGACCTTTGTTATTTATCATCCAATGGATTTTGATCATCATTGGTATTGTCTTTAAATCAATATGGATTAAGAAATTTGCAAAATTGCATCTATTCATTTATCTCGCTATGGGATGGAGTGCACTCATTTTCATTCAGCAACTCATGGCATTCGATCCTAGAGCATTCTGGCTTGTCTTATCAGGTGGCATAGCTTATAGTATCGGTGTTGCATTTTATGTGTTTCCACAAATCAAATATTTCCATTTTGTATGGCATATTTTCACAAGCTTAGGAACCGTTTTACAGTTTATCGCAATCTATGCTTACATTTATTAACATGAATATTTGTTCATATACTTGATTATTGAAAATAAATGAGTTATCATTAACCTATAAGGAGATTACAATCTATGAAAATTTTGGCAGTAAATGCTGGTAGTTCGTCTTTGAAATTCCAGCTCTTAGAAATGCCCAGTGAAGAGGTTATCACCTCTGGTCTGGTAGAAAGAATCGGTTACTACAACGCTGTTTTTACCATCAAAGTCAATGGCGAAAAAGTTTCTGTAACACAGGAAATTCTTGATCATAAAGTTGCAGTTCAACTGGTGGTTGACGGCTTGATTAAGCATCATATCATTGATTCGCTTGAAGATATCACGGGTGTTGGACACCGTGTTGTCCAAGGTGGAGAAATCTTCAAAGATTCTGTTGTCATCACCGATAAGGTGATTGATCAGATCAAAAGTTTGAATGA
This sequence comes from Acholeplasmatales bacterium, assembly GCA_003249785.1. Taxonomy (GTDB): domain Bacteria; phylum Bacillota_I; class Bacilli_A; order Acholeplasmatales; family Acholeplasmataceae; genus Peloplasma. Next base: position 17,639 of record QKIB01000057.1, on the reverse strand, counting down.
TTTGGCGCCACTTCACAATCCTGCAAATATCACAGGCATTGATGCGTTCAGAAAAGCTTTGCCAAAAGTGATTCAGGTTGGTGTATTTGACACCACATTCCATCAAACAATGAAAGAAGATGCATATCTTTATGCAACGCCTTATGAGTGGTACCAAAAATATGGCGTACGTAAATATGGTTTTCATGGAACATCTCACCAATACGTTTCCGAAAGAGCAGCAATTCTATTAAAAAATCCAAAGGCAAAGATCATTGTCTGTCATCTGGGTAATGGAGCATCTTTATGTGCCGTAGATTCTGGAAAATCTGTGGATACATCTATGGGGCTCACCCCTCTTGAAGGGATTCCAATGGGGACACGATCAGGCAATGTTGATCCATCCATCTTGATGTTAATTTCTGATAAAGAAGACAAGACATATGCGCAAGTTTTAGATGACTTAAACAAAAAGAGCGGTTATCTTGGTGTTTCAGGAATTTCCAATGACTCCAGAGACATCATAAGAGAAATGCAAAACGGTGATCATCGTGCAACCTTGGCGCATCAAATCCAAATTAAACGCATCGCAGATTACATTGGATCCTATTATGTTTATATGGGCGGACTCGATGCTATTGTCTTTACAGCAGGTATCGGTGAAAATGAATCTTTAGTCAGATCTCACATCTTAAATGCAGTCAAAGTTTTAGGTATAGAAGTAGATCCTGAAGAAAACAGTAAACGCGGTGAACGTTTAATCACAACACCACAATCTAAAATCAAGGCATTCATCATACCTACAAACGAAGAAGTCATGATTGCCCGAGAAGTTATCCGATTGGAAAAGAATTAACAAACAACTGGTCACTTGACCAGTTTTTTTTATGATTTTCCCTGATTGAAATGGAGTATAATAAAATTAAGTAAGAAAAGAGGTATGTTATGTCGAAAGCTGATTCGTTTTATCAGCTCGGTCTTGATTATCATCATGCCAATGGATTCAATCAGGATGATGATATTGCAATTGATTATTTAATCAAGGCAGCCAATCTCAATCATTTTGAAGCCAAGGTTCTATGTGCGAACCTGCTTTTTGAACAAGCAAAAAATCCAAAAAGCATCTATTATGAGGATGGGTATAGACAGGGGTCTGAATTGATGATTGAGATCTTTAGAGCTGGGCGTATCGATTTAACACTACCACATCTTTTAAATAACCCAATATTCAATGACTCTTGCAGTTTAGAAGAAATGCAGGAATACTATCAAGAAGCTTACCGTTTGGGGTATCGAGAAACCAAATTTGAACTTGCCAAATTACTTTACCAGAAAGGTTCATATTTAAGTGCAGAGCAACTCTTTCTTGAGTCTATCAAAGAAGACATTTCTAAGGAAAGCCATGTTTATCTCTATGAGATTTATCTTAAAGATGAACATTACAATGAGAAAAAAGCCTATACACATCTTAAAGAAGCACTTCGTAATGATTATATGATTGATCCCTATCATGAATTTTTCGAAGAAGATCATTCGGTATTGATTCATCAAAAATACATTCAATCTGGATTTTCAATGAACATCGTCAAACAGTCCTTGATTGACTATGTCAATCGAACCAATTATGCTGATCCTGAATTTGTTCAATGGCTCAAAACAGATCAAATTCATGTTGGACTCTATTTTGATATGAAAATGATTCTAGAAAATGTTGCATATGAATTTGAACGACAATCCGAAGATTTTTGCAAGTTTATTTATGAACCTTTTGAACTAACCGAAGGATATTTTAAAGATATACCTGATCAAGATACTGAGACAAAAGTCAAAGAAAAAGCATTGAAAAAGAATAGTGGATTTTATCAGACAACTGAAAAAGATCAGTATAAATCCTTGGAATTTAAACAAATTTTTGAGTTGTTTTATTCGGTTAAAAAGATTCCAGTTCTGCATGCGAACGTTGATGAAAACGAAATTGATCAGATGATTCAAGAGACGATTAAACGCATCATCAAGTTCAAATATCCTGACTATGTCACAAAAAGTATCATTCGTTTGAAGAAATTCAATCTATTTAAGACATTGGTTCCATCCTTTGATTTTTCTTTCACTTACAGAAACAAGACCTATCAAAGTAGAAGATACGCAATGGATGATCCGGTTTGGGAACCAGTCTTTCATGCTGAAAAGGATACCCTCAATCCGATAGACCTTCATTTAGCATTTGAAATCCCCCTTGATCCAAAAGTAGATGTTGAACTCAATGAAATCAAAAATGAAGCAATAAGATACCACAAACATCGATTCTTGTTGATTCCTCTCAAAATCATCACACTGATTGTTTTTGGTTGGTCATGGGTTTTATTTATCAGTAATCGGTTGCTAGATAAATCAATTTATCTAGGCAATCATCAGATGGTTGGTTCTCTGATTTCAGAACTCTTGTGGTATGTTGGTGCATTGTGTCTTGGTGTTGTCCTTTATTTATTTACGCCGATAAAAATATATGAACCTTCAATCAATAACTTAAATGAAATCATTATGAATGATCCAGAGTTTCAGTTGCCCAAAGATCGCAACAAAACGCATTTTAAAAACCAATATCGAATGCTTTTGTGGCTCTTCATTCTCGCAGTCATCTTCTTTATTTTCAGTGGATTTTTGCCAATTTTAAGATAATTTTACATATGGGAACACATGTTCCCATTTTTTGTGTCATTGATGCACCTTCATCGTTATTGTGATAGAATAGAGGTATAAACGAGGTGTATCATGAACGAGCATATCGAAATTGGAGACAGACTGACTATAGAGATCAAACGCATGGGAATCAACGGTGAAGGCATCGGCTATTTTCGCAAACTAGCCATCTTTGTTGAACATGCACTCCCGGAAGAAGAAATCGAAGTCCTTATTGAAGCAGTCTATGATAATCGAGCGGTTGCTAAAATTGACAAAATCCTCAAAAAGAGTCCCAATCGAATGGAACCGTTTTGCCCAGTTTATGAAACATGCGGAGGATGTCAGACTCAGCATTTAGCTTATGAAGAAACACTTGTACAGAAAAGAGAAATCTTAATCAAGGCTTTTGAACGTTATATCAAACATCCAATTCCCGAACAAATCATTAAAAAAACTTTAGGTGCTCAAAATCCTAGATATTATCGCAATAAGGCATCATTACCAGTACAAAAAATTCAAGGTAAAACGATGATTGGCATGTATGCGAGAGGTTCAAATCAATTTGTCCCCATTGATGAATGCCCAGTTCAAAACAAGTTGATCAATCAGATTATGAAATCAATCGTGCATCTTTTGAATTCGTATCAAATCGATGGATACGATCCCAAAACAAAAAAAGGATACGTTCGAACATTGATTGTCAGAACCAGTGAAAAAGATGAGCAAGCTCAAGTTTCATTAATCATGATGAAGCACTCCGCAAGGCTAAAACAATTCGCAACCAATCTAGTTAAACGAGAACCCAAGATTGTTTCGATTACCGAAGTCATCAATCCAGATATGAAGAAACCAGGTTTCTTTACCAACGAAATGCAAGTCCTTTACGGCAACACGGAAATGAAACAAACATTGAGCAATTATACCTTGATGTTGCGTCCAGATGCCTTCTTTCAACTCAACACAGAACAAGCGCATGTTTTCTACAAAGAGATGAAACGTCTTGCGGCATTAAAGCATCATGAAACTGCACTTGACGCTTATGCAGGAGTTGCACCTGTGAGTCATTATATACATGAAGACGCCAATCATGTCTATGCGATTGAAATAGATAAAGCTTCATGTGAAAGTGCAAAAAATAGTCTTGAAGCTAATCATATATCAAATGTGACAGTACTTCAAAGTGATTTCAAACGCTCACTCAATGGATTGAAACATAAGAAAATAGACGTGATGTTATTTGATCCACCGAGAACGGGTTTAGGTCAAGAAACTATTGAAGCCATACAAGGATTTAGACCTAAGCGTTTGGTTTACGGATCATGTAATCCTTCTACATTAGCAAAAGATTTAAATATCTTATTGGAACATTATAAACTCATTGAAACAGTTCCGATTGATATGTTTCCATACACTTCATTGGTCGAAAGTGTATCCCTACTAAAATTAAAAAGTGAAAGCTAGTCATTCATGACAGTTTGTAAATTTGAGACATTGATTTTAGAGTGATCTTGTTGAATGTGACTCCATGAGGGGTTCAGGAGGTCCTATGAAATTTTATTTGGTCAGACATGGACAAACAGAATGGAATAACACCCATCGCTTTCAAGGATGGATGGATGTTGAGCTTGACAGTGTTGGCTTGATTCAAGCTAAAATGCTATCAACCTACTTTAAGTCTGTTGATCTGGATTTTATTTATTCAAGTGATCTCAAACGTGCATTGTATACGGCTCAAACCATACAGATGGTCAAGGCAATTCCCATGCGTTTATCCCATGGATTTCGAGAGATGAATGTTGGCAATTGGGAAGGTAAGACTTGGGATGAAATCAAAGAAACTTATGGTGATGAACTTTCGGTTCCTGAAGAAACACTGATTGGTCTACGTGTTTCAGGTGGTGAATCACTGATTGAGTTTCAAAAAAGAATTATTGATACATTCATACCATTACTGGAAAAACAACACGAGCATGTACTGATTGTGACGCATGGTGGTGTGATTCGCGTCTTGCTTTGTCATATTTTAGGCTATGATCTTTCACAAAGAGATATCCTTAAAATTGATAATGGCAGTATTACCATCATCGAGTCTGATGATCAAAAACAACTCAAAGTGATTGAACAAAATATTGTTTCACACTTGAAATAATTTCGTAAAGGAGGACAGTTATGGAGTTCATTTACACCCATGACATGACAACATCTTATCAAGAACTTTTAAAAGCACAGAAAAAAACTGTCGTCAAACGATGGATTTATATATCGTCCTTTATGGTTGTACCCACGATATTCTTTTTCTTGTTCTATGATATGGGTCTTTTGTACCGAATCATCTTTTTCTCATCAATCAGTCTTTTTATCTTATTTTGGATGATAACATTATTCGTCACTTTGTTTCATGTCAGTGAAAAACCTTACTATGAGTCTTTTTATCCACAAGTGATTAATGATATCAATAATAATGAGCCCATTTTGTTTCTTTATCAACCGTATCCACCAGAAAAAAGCTTTTTCAATTCCAGTAATCTATATCCTTTATTATCTGCAAAACATGTCAAAATGAGAATGAGTTTTGTCTCAAAACACAACTTTGGAATTGATGTGTATGATGCAATCGTCAACAATACAGGATTGAAACGCGTCAATTATCTCAATGGGTATTACTTCATTATCAAAGGATACTCAGCACCCCATTTCCAAATTAGGACATACTATAATCCTTTTGGTCGAACAAAATATAAAAGGCTCATAGATGTGAGCATTGCACGAGCTTTTGTCGCACCTGATCAATTTGATGTGGATGGCGACTATTTAAGACTCTATAATTTGATTAAGGATGCTTTCGATTCCCCTAGCGTCTCCATGTCAAGCACAGGAGAAGATCTTCATATCGGTATTACCCTGCACCCAATGAAACGAAAAATCAAGAAGCTTGATGAAGCATGTTATAACAAACTCAGACTGATGCTGATGCAAATCGTCGACATCGCAAACCTCATCAAACCTATCAGCAAGAAGTGATCTTATGAATCATCATCATCAAACACATATCAATCAAAACTGGTATTTTTCAAAGAAAAATATTTTTGTCGATGCCATCAATTTAAGTGATTTCGAGCCAATTCATCTACCACATACCTTTAATGGAAAAGATGGACAGGATGGCGAAAATGATTATTTGAGAAGCAGATGCACCTATGTTCATCACCTAGAAATTGTGAAGGAAGAAGGCAGAAAAATTCTCCTTTTTGAGGCTGTTAACAGCATCGCTGAAGTCTGGATCAATAAACAGTTTGTCGGACGACACGAAGGCGGTTATTCAGCATTCTCATTTGACATTACCGATTTTGTTCATGAAGGTATCAATGATTTGGTTGTCTATGCAGACAATCGATTCCATCCTGACATCTTTCCTTTATATGCAGACTTCACATTTTATGGTGGGATCTATCGCAATGTCTATTTAATCAATGTTAATAATATCGCATTTGATCGTATCCAGTATGGTGCAATGGGTATATTTATTGAACAAAAAGACATTTCTGAAAGACGAGCAATTCTTAAAGCAAACATGCACTTAATTAATCATTCAAAAGACCACGATTTTACATTAAAAATCATGGTGAGTGATCAAGAACACGTCCTTTATGAAAAACGGTTAGAAATTGAAATAGATGAAAAAGGCGTGTTCACACATGAAATCTCTTTAGGTTTTCCAAGACTATGGCAAGGTATCGATGATCCATTTTTATATGAATTTATTTTCCAGATTATCCATCACAATGTGATTCTGGACCAAGAACATATCCATATGGGTTTGAGATCAGTCAAAATAGATGAACAAGGCTTCTATCTCAATGGTAAAAAAGTGAAACTACATGGGGTATCCAGACATCAAGATTACCCAGATATCGGCAATGCACTCCTTCTTAAGCATCACCAAGAAGATTTGCGTTTGGTGACTGAACTTGGTGCAAACGCCATTAGACTAGCACATTATCAGCAAGCAGAAGAAATGTATCAACTTTGCAGCGATCAAGGATTGTTAGTCTGGGCTGAAATACCTTATATTACTGTGCCATCCAAAACAGATTTGACTGGACAAAATGCACGAATTCAACTCGAAGAGCTCATCATGCAGAATTATAACCAGACATCGATTGTTATGTGGGGCATCCAAAATGAGATTACTGCAGCTGGTAAAGTCTATAACCTAGAAGCAATCATTAAATCTTTGCATCAAAGAACCAAGGTTTTAGATCCCTACCGTTTGACAACACAGGCACATCTTGCAAATCTGGATCCCATAGATACATTGAATACACAGACTGATGCTTCTGGATTTAATCTTTATTATGGCTGGTATTTTGGTGAAACAGAAGATCTTGCTGATTGGTTTCTTACATATCGTAAGAAGCAGCCAAAAAGATGTGTTGCGATCAGCGAGTATGGCGTGGATGGCAATATCCTCCTCCATAGTGCAAAACCAAAAGCAAAAGATTATAGTGAGGAATATCAAGCACTGTGGCATGAAAAAACCTACAAAATCATTGAAAGACAATCCTTTGTTTGGGGATCCTTTGTTTGGAATATGTTTGATTTCGGATCAGATGGTAGAGATGAAGGTGCAACCAAAGGCAAAAACAACAAGGGTCTTATAACCTTTGATAGACAAATCAAGAAGGATGCATTTTATTTCTATCAGGCTTCCTGGAGCAAACATCCCGTTCTGCATTTATGTTCAAAACGTTTTGTTAATCGTACAGAAGATGTTATTGAAGTTAAAGCTTATAGTAATCAATCTCATGTAACGTTTTATCACAATGATCAGTTATTGGAAACTGTCTCATCGGATGATGTGATCTTTACACTTAAGATTCATTTGAAACCAGGGTTGAATGAAATAGAAGTTCGTGCAAATCATCTAGAAGACACGATGAAAATTATGAAAGTGCAAAAGAAGTACTCATCTTATGAGTGTCCAAAAAGAGATGAGTCGAAAGTCAAGAATTGGTTTTTAGAGGTTGTCAAGGACTACTCATGATCTAACCAATAAAGGAGGTGGGTTCATGAAATACTTGCAACTGGCTATCAAGATATTGCTTTTGTTGTTGGGTGGATTTTTCATTCTGATGGCATTTGATGTGTTTGGTACAGTCAATGGATCAACTTGGGAATTGATTGGTGGGTTCTTAATCAGTATCTCACCCGGTGTTGTTTGCATTTTGCTGGTGATTCTTTTATGGAAGAAAACAACAATTTTAGGACTCCTGATGATTGCTCTGGGTATTGGTCTATTCTTCTTGTTCAAGTTTTACATTGAAACATCTGAAAAATGGCTGACCATTCTCACTGTTGAAATACCACTCATCATAGGCGGAATCATTTTGATGCTTAAACTCAAGGAGCAAAGCATCAAATCATAAGGCGATATATGCTTATGGCTCATGATAAACCAAAGAGTTGCCACTGATCAAACAACCCTTGTTTTCATGTAGCCTTTTTTATTAAAAAATCCAAGATTATATAGAGAAATCACATGATTCTCGTGTATACTAGGATTAAGAGGTCTATATGTCAAAAAGAAAAGAATTATTAAATGTTTATAATAGAAATCCGGAAAATAACGCATTTTTGATTGAAATCTCATTGGATGATTATTCTGAAATATTCAACGGTTGGGATGCATCGCAATTAAGAAAAAAGGATATCGAACCTGAACTCATGGATTTCATGGAACAATGTGGCTATGAAATACCTATTGATGAAGAAATCGAAATCTGTTTCTATCTTCCAAAAGAAATCAACGATACTGACAAAGAAAATATCAGCGTTGTTGGTATCCAGAATAATTTCAAGACGGTTTTATTTTTCATCGAAAAGTTATTACATAAAAATTATCGCCAGATCGCAACTTATATTTCGATTGGTATTTTGCTGTTGATTGGTGCTTATGGGATGGGATATCTTGCGGATATCAATGTAACATTTTCCGTCATCAATCAAGGACTGTTCATTGGCGGATGGTTTCTTTTCTGGGAAGCATTTTCACTCTTCTTTTTTGAAAGCCATGAGACCAGAAAGAGACGCAGTGTGTTTCAGCGGTTTTACCGTTCAAAAATATTTTTCAAGGATAATCGAGAATCTTAATCAAATGAGTTGAGCTTATGATCAAAAAAGAATTTCCTATTCTTGAGTTTGATCCGACTCAAGAAGCATTCATCAATCCACGGATGATATCTGAAAAATATCCCAAATTGCCAAGCCATTTATTGGTGTGTTTTTTTAAGGATGCAATCGATCAATTGTTTGAAAATGAAGAGATTGTTCATCTGACAACACTTCGTGGAGAAAACGATTTGGAAATTTTTAAATTTGTGAATCACGATGTTGCTTTGATCCCAGGAAAAGTTGGAGCACCTTTATGTGCTGGATTCATGGATGAGTGCATTGCATTAGGTTCAAAGTACATCATGTTTTGTGGTGGTGCAGGTGTTTTAAGATCTGATCTAGCCGTTGGACATCTCGTTGTTGTTGATTCAGCAATTCGTGATGAAGGCACAAGCTATCACTATGTCAAACCAAGTCGCATCATCAAATCCAATGCTTCAGTAAGAAAGCTGATTAAAACCTACCTAAAGCATGCTCAAATTGATTTCATAGAGGGTAGGACATGGACGACCGATGCTTTTTATCGTGAAACCAAAAAGAAGATCAAGATGCGCCAAGAAGAAGGTGCCATCATGGTTGATATGGAGCAATCTGCGATGATTGCTGTCGCCCAATTTAGGAAAGTTCATTATGGTGCAATCCTTTATGGGGGAGATGATCTTTCTCAAGAAAAATGGGATAGCAGAAATTGGTCAAACAGGGAAGACATTCGATTGGGTTTGACACGTTTATGTCTTGATATCGTTTTGACTTTTGATGCGCTAAAGATGAAGGAGGATCAACAATGAGACCTCTGGATTGGTTAATGAAAGGTGACCCAGTTATTCAATATTTGACCAAAAGATATTTACTTGAAGAACGTGTCGTCTATCAAGAAAAAGGGTACATTAGGAGATATTTCGAACTCTATGATGTGAAAACAAAAATGTGGGGTGGTGGCATCTATTCGCCAAAATGGATATCCACACATTATACCTTGATGGAACTCAAATATATGGAAGTCTTTCCCATGCATCAAATCTATCAGGAAGCTGTAACAAATTTACTGGACCACATGTGGTTTAATAAAGGACTTGTAGCAAGGAAAAGATATCAAGATATGTGTGTTTCAGCCATGGTCATGGGATTGGTCAGTTATGGCAGAATCAAGGATGATCGCATCAATCAAATCATTGATTACATCTTGAAACATCAGTTTAAAGATGGCGGATGGAATTGTCTTTGGGATTCGCCAAGCAAGCCAAAGAAGAGCTCACTCCACACGACGATTTCCGTTTTGGAAGCACTCTATGATAATGAAAAAATGGAGAATGATTACCGATTCGACGAAATCTCGCATGCCATTCCTAAAGCATGGGAGTTCATATTACGCAAGCGACTTTTCAGATCTGAGCATGACAGGGAAATCATTCATAAGGATATGGCATCCTTCCATTACCCGATGCGATGGAAGTATGATGCATTTAGAGCACTGGAGTATTTCCAATCCATCAAGATGCCCTTTGATATACGCATGCAGGAAGCTATTGATATCATCCTCGATGAAATGGAAAAAGGGTATATCACTCAGGGTAAGCATTATCCTGGTAAAATCCATTTTCAACTCGAAGAAACCAAAGCAAGCAGGTTCAATACATTTCGTGCTCTCAAAATACTCAAGTACTACGATCCCAGATCATATCAGCAAGTGATTCAAACACAATATATTTATGATTAACATTTAGCACTTTTATATATTAAAATAGAATTGACGATTTCAATTTGAAGAAGGGGAAGACAATGGTTAAATTTAGACATCTACAAGATTTAGAAGGTTATGGACATTTTTCAAAAGATTTCATGAAGGTTAGTGAGTTCCTTTTTGAGATTCAAAAAGATCAATTAAAGATGATCAGCTTCCCTTGGGGACGCTGGGAGTGGGCATTTTCACTGCCTTATTTAGATGCTGATCATTTGGATTCCATGGGTGTTTGGGAAGATGATGGGAAGATTGTTGCCCTAATGACTTATGAATCGAAATTTGGTGAAGCCTATTATGTTCTCCATGATCTTTATCCATATTTGCGCAAGGAAATTGCACAATATGCCATAAGAGAACTACAAAGTGCAGAAGGATTCAGAATGTTGATACCTGATGATGATCATGAAATGCAACGCATTGTCTATAAAATGGGTCTCACAGCAACAGCAGAACATGAGCAACTTGCAGTGATGGATCTTGATCAAACACTTGATTATCATTTACCTGCTGGTTATTATGTTGAAAATATGCGGGATCATTTAGATTTAAAACGATATCATCAAGTCTTGTGGCGTGGTTTCAATCATAATGGAGAACCCACGATGACTGAAGAAGAACTCAAGAATCGAAAAATCAGTTTATCCGGACCTCATGTCAAGAAGGAACGTAATATTGCTGTCGTTGAACCTCATGGTGATTATGTTTCTTATTGTGGAACATGGTATCAAGAGGGATCATTAATCGCAATGTTAGAGCCTGTTGCAACAGATCCACATTACCGTAAGATGGGCTTAGGTAAAGCAGCAGTCTTAGAAGCACTCAAACGATGCAAGTTGGCCGGTGCTAAATATGCAATGGTTGGGTCTGGTCAAGAATTCTATTATCGGATTGGATTTGCACCATATACAACCTATACATGGTGGAAACTTTAGTGTATTTAAGGAAATTAACACACTCTGATCAAACAGCTTTTTTTGATTATTTAATAGATTGGAAAGACGAATCAGAGATCATACCTGCATCAACCAAGATGGAAGGATTATCTTTTTCTACATATCTTGAGAAGCTTGAGGATCTATTGGGATTGGATCAAGCATTTCCTGAAGAAACTTATGTACTAACCGATGAAGTCGGACAAATTTATGGTGCACTCAATCTAAGAATGAAGCTTGATGATGATCACATGCTTTATGAAGGTCATATCGGATATGGGATTGCTCCATCTCAAAGAGGAAAAGGATATGGAAACCTAATCTTAGATTCAGGTCTTGCTCTATGTAGAGAAAAAGGATTCAAAACTGTGTTGATCACTGTGAATGAAGAAAATCAAAGATCAGAACAAATCATAAAAAAACATGGTGGTATCTTGGAAAATAAAGTGTACAAAACCGATGGATTCATTCATCGTTATTGGATTGAACTATAAGAAAAGGAGTATGACTTATGCTATATGCTGCTCTAGGGATTTCAATCGTTTTGGTGATTCTATTCATTTATGTTGAATTGAAACACCATGCCCATCAGTCTATGCTTTTCAAAGGATTGGCAAGTCTGGGATTCATGTTTGTTTATGCAATGGCTGTCCGTGATTGGTTTTTTACAGGAGGGTTTGTCATAATTCCTTTTACACTAAACACACTGATTGTTTATGCAGTCCTTCTGTTTTTAGGGCTATCTTCTGGACTTGCAGGTGATTTATATCTTGCTATCCGACCGATGCATAAGGAAGCAGATAAAGCGATCATCAATGGAGGCATTCTCTTTTTTGCAATCGGACACTTGTTTTATTTTATCGGACTCCTTCAGATTGAAACCTTTTCATACCTATCGATTATTTTTGGTCTCATCATGGCAATTGTTATCTATTTGGGTTCGAATTTGCTGCACTTTGAGATGGGAAAAGCCAAAATTCCAAGTTTGATTTATGCATTCATCTTGTTTGGTCTTGTAGGTCAATCGTTATCATATGTTATGCAAGGCAGATTTACCACCTTTTCAATTGTTTTTTTCGTTGGTGCACTCTTATTTGCACTATCAGATTTAATCCTTGCGCCTATTTATTTTAAGCAAAATAAGCGACCCATTATAATCATCCTTAATTATGTCACATACTATGGTGCTCAGATACTCATCGCACTATCATTGATATACTTAAGATAAGGCCTTCGGGTCTTTTTTTTATCAAATTGGATTTTTTCTCAATAAAAATAGGAGTTCATTTGTATGTTTAATGTAAAAACCAAGGAGGAAAACAAATGAAAAAATTATTTTTATTCGGAATCATGACTATCACAGCATTGGCATTGGCATCATGTAGTACAGGAAGTGCTGATAACACATACCTTTCAGTGGAAATCAATCCAGAAATGGAAATGGTGATTAACCAGGAAATGAATGTTGTCAGTTACAGTTTGGGAAATGAGGCAGCTGAAATTGTTGCTGCAGGATTGGATCTGGTTGGCTTAAACTATGAAGAAGCACTCAAACTTTACTTGAATGCAGCTGTAGCAACCGGATATATTGATATTGATCGTAATGATAATGCCATTGCTTTTCAAGCATACAATCAAAATGAATCAACGATGAATGCGTTCCAACTTGAAGTACAAACCAAATTACAAAATTATGTTGGAGAAAACAAATTAGGCGTTGTTATGATGAGTCAAAGTGAAATTGATGCAGAACTGCAACAGATGGTTGAACAGTATGATATCACTTATGGTTTTGCAAGATTGGTTGTTGCTTATGTAGCACAAGATGAAACTCGAACCATTGAAGAAGCAGTGACACTGACTCCAGAAGAAATCATCAGTGCACTTGTTGATGGTCAACAAGCATTCATGAATCAATTCAGAAATCAACGTCAAGTTGAAGCTCAAGCAATTAAAGATGCTTTGGAAGAAGCACTTCAGTCAAGAGTTCAGGCGCATGAACAAGCTGTTCTTAATGGAACTGCAGAAACACCAGATACTACTGGCGTGCTTGAACAATACTTAAATGATTATGAAGGCACAAAAGAAGCATTCTTAATTAGAAATCAAGAACGTGTTGAATATGCAAATGCACTCATTAGTGGTGTTGTCAATCAATTACTTGTTGGTACATTCACTTATGAAAAAGCAAGTGGTTCACTTGGATTCACTGTTGATTCACATGAAATTATTTTAAATCAAGACATGACCTATAGTGAAACATACGTATACATTTATACAGATGAAGCATTAAATCAGAATGTATCTGAAGCAGGCACGTGGGCTGTTGTTGATGGCAAACTTGTATTGACCAATAGTACACTTGACGAAAAAGAATTCCAGATCTTTGGTACACGTTTAATTTTTGAAAATTCAGATGGAATCTTCATGACATTCAAAAAAGTAGTCGAATCATAAACATTTATCCATATATCTTCTCTTGAAGGAAAAGAAGTGTTGGTGATCTGTGAATGGAGAGCAACAGATGCAAACACTTTTTTTCTATACATAAATGTAATATATACTTGACAATATGTACATTATATTGTATATTTAAGCCATAACGAGGTGCATTTATGAATTTTAAGATGAAAGCAGCAAGAGCAGAAAAAGGATACTCACAAGCACATCTAGCGTCATTGATCGGTGTCAGTAGACAAACGATTCTTTTGATTGAGCAAGGGGAGTATAATCCAACACTTCATCTGTGTCAATCGATTTGCAAAGCACTTGATCGCACCTTGAACGATTTATTTTGGGAGGACAATACACATGGAACAACATCTAACATTTGACCCATTTTATCAAGCAAAAAGAGTCTTGATTCATTACTTTTTGGGTCTTTCGTTGATTTCTTTAGGTGATAAGATTCTCACACATACTCCGATACATATCATGACGACCATGACTGAAACGTTTATCATCATATCTTGGATTTTCTTCAATGTTATTCTCTTTGTTAAGAGGTATGGTGATACCGATCATGAGTATGCGCAGAAAAACGAAACTGTAAAATGGACGAACATCAGTTTTTATATCATTGTGTTTGGAGCTCTGTTTGTACTATTATTCAGCAAGTTGTTTCTACCTGTTTATGAGTATACGACAACTTATACTTTAATCACTTCAATCACCTTAGGAGGATTGATATTGATTGAATTCGTTTTGCATAAAGCTGGACAACATTTGAATGAATCATTTATTAAGATGGATCACCGTGCTTATCGCAATAAAGTCATAAATAACATTGGCAGATTATGGCTGATTGCGATTGGATATGGGATTCTGATGTCATCTTTATCAATGACAGTTAAGACTTCATGGGAAGTGCTCATCAACATTTGGATTTATCTTTTCGTCATTTTTGTTGCATTAAGTACTCAATATTATTTTCTTTCATTATATGAACAAATTGATAATGAAGAGCATAAAGATGGAACAACACACTTCATCTCTGAAAAAGTTATGCTATTTGCAATGCCAGTCATTTTCTTTTGGATCTTGAATCAGGTCTTTATTCTCATCAAATCGATGATTTATTTGAGATACTTCATTACCAATCTTCCGATTATTGATCACATAATCAGTATGATGAATGATTTTCATTTAGATTTTGCGATTCTGACGAGTCTTGTCTTTCTTTTGATTTTTTCTCATTTAAAAAAACTAGGATTTAAGAAACATCAATTCTATCTGTGGGGAATGATTGTTATTGCCATTTCCTTTTTACTGAATGTGTTTGATGTCATCTATACCTATCATGTCTCCAATGCTTTAATTACAGAAAATGATATATGGATTGAAATTCTGCACTATGGATCAATGACTATCAATATCTTATTCATGTTGCTCTCTATTTGGGTCTTTATTTACATTAAGCACATCAAATATCCCAGATCATGGATGTTTGTGAGCATTGCTTTATTGTTCCCATTGATTGATCTATTTAATGTCTTTTATTTGAACATTACTGGATCCTATTTAATGAACTATCTTGTTTGGTTCAGATCGAATATTGTTTATCTTATTCAATACTCTATTTTAGGTGTACTTACTTGTCTATTATTTGCTGGTTCAATCCATAAAACATATCGAAATCGAGGAGATGATCTGAATGATTCATCAATATGATTGTATTACGAAAAATAGGATACCTAATAAATCCCAATTGAAAGGTCCGGTTGTTGATTTAAAGTTGATTGGATATTATGATGAGAATCCACAAGATCATATACCTTATTATTGGTATGAAATCAGATCTGGCGGCACACCTGTTGGCAAGATTACTTTAAGATTGGGTTTCAACGAATCATCAATCGTCAATGGTCAAGTAGGTTATGAAATTGATGAGGATTATCGGGGGCATCATTATAGCTATTATGCCTTGGAAATGATCAAGATGCTAGCAATGGATCATGGGTTTAGATATTTGCTTGTCACTTCGTCAACAGATAACATGGCATCACAAAAAATCATTAGAAAAGCCAAAGGGAAACTCATCATGAGTGACTATCTGGTACCTCTTGATCACATCTATCACGTCTTAGGTAAGCCAAAAATCAATATTTATGAAATTAAGTTGGGGTCATGATGAACATTGAAGTTGTCACTAAAAAATCTAAATCACAAAGTCATAATCCACCACTCTTGTTCATTCATGGTGCAGCAGGCGGTGCATGGTATTTCGAATACTTTCTTGAGTATTTTTCTCAAGAAGGGTTTGATAGCTATGCCTTAAGTTTAAGAGGTCATGGAAAAAGTGAGGGTGTAGAATTTATTGATGAGTATGGCTTGGATACCTATGTCGAAGATGTTAAACATGTAATTGATACGTATAAGCTTAAACCAATCCTGATTGGGCACTCAATGGGTGGTGCAATCGTTCAGAAATATGTTAGTCTTTATCCCACCACAATTCAAGGGATGATATGTCTTGCATCCGCTCAAGCTGGTGGGATTGATAATGAATCACCTTTAGGCTTGTTTTTTAGTGATGCACGACTTTTTTTGCGTTCCTACCGGATGAAGAATCCTGAACAAAAAGTATCACTTGAAAACATAATGAACGAAACCATTTTTTCAAATCGCTTTTCAGAAGAAGCATTGGCTGAAATCAAAAAACAATTAAGTAAAGAGTCATCCAAAGTAAAAAAGGATTTACTAAAGCCTTTCTTTTCGAAACCCTTCGATTTGAAAATACCAGTTGCTGTGATTGGATCATATGGAGATCACATTGTCAACGAAAATTCAACGAAGATCACAGCAAAAGCCTTTGGCGTTGACCCTATTATGATACCAAGATTATGCCATTTTATGACCATTGATCCAGAATGGAAAGTCGCAGCAGATGCGATACTTCAATGGTTGAAATCACATTTTTCATAACAAGTTAGCAAAACAGTGATACACGATACCATTCTATGGTATATTGAATATAGATAAAACCTTTAAAGGAGTGATACAATGACAAAAACAGCACTTGTGATCTATTCGAAAACAGGACATACTTTGGAAGTGGCAAAGCGGATTCAGTTAAAAAAAGAGTTTGATTTATTGATGATTGAAGCAACCTCTGATGATCCAAATCAACCTTTTGTAGAACTCATTGAAATTCCAGATATCATCGACTATGATCACGTAATTTTGGGAAGTCCAGTTCACGGATTTAGAATTTCAAAAATCATGAACGCATACCTTACGCAACTTCCTGATTTAAAAGGTAAAACCTTTGATCTATTTGTGACACAGTTCTTTCCATTTGCATGGATGGGAGCAAATCAGAGCATCAAGCAAATGCAAAAGATCATCAAACAGAAGAATGGAACTGTTCGTCAAGTAGGACGTGTCAGTTGGCGCTCAAGAAAAAAAGAAATTCAAATTCTCAATATCGTAAAAACGATGCAAGATTAGTGCTTAAATACTACACATTTTTTAAGTTATGTGATATGCTATATTTATAATAATATTAAGAATATTTTAATGAAGGAAATCCAATGAAAACCACAAGAGCTCAACGTATCATTCAAATATCGGTTTATATGCTTATGGATGCAGTTGCCATTAGTTTATCTTACTTGATGGCTGCGTTCATGTTC